>JAUXBK010000241.1 GCA_030619405.1 Sedimenticola sp.
AACTTGAAATATAACAAATATTCCTGCGTTCTCGCGCCTTGCGAGAGATGCATCTCGACACCCATAAATGTAAACTTATTTTGGCGCAAGCCCTTAGGGGGTATCCAATAATTACTTCCCGATACTGTTTGCACGATCTTCTTCCTGTAGGATGCGGTGAGCTTTGCGAACCGCATCATTCACGACCACATTCTCGTTTGATGCGGTTCGTTCCTCACCACATCCTACGTGATGCGCCGATCAGAAATCGGGAAGTTGTTTCTGAACGATTCCTTAGCCCGCGTAGCATATCAGTCCTCAGGCTGATCTCTGGTGTATTGATGCTGCTCTTGCTGGCCGCCTGCTCCAATGACCCTGGTACCGGCCCGGTGGAGGTGAAGTGGGACCGTGTTACCTGCGAACGCTGTCGCATGGTGCTCAGTGACCGCCACAATTCGGCCGAGATTCGCGTCCACCCGGAGGGCAAGCGCAGCAGGGTCCACTTCTTCGACGACATCGGCTGTGCCGTGCTGTGGCTTGAAGAGGATGGCAAGGCCTGGGCCAAGGACCCGAAGACGGAGACCTGGGTCATGGACTACCGCAATGGAAACTGGATCGATGCCCGCACCGCCACCTATGTGGAGGGCAGGATCACCCCGATGGAGTATGGTCTGGGTGCCCAGGCGGACCCGGCCCCGGGTGGCATGGATTTCGCCGCGGCGAAGCAGCGCATCCACGAGGTCGAGGAGCGCTTCAACGCCCACGGGGTTCAGCTGCTGGACCGGCTGCGGGAGCAGGCGGCACGGCGCGAGGCGGCAAAGAAATCAGCAAAGTGAAGCGAAAAGTTAGCCGTTATTTCCAGCGGCTGAATGCTGTAAAAATGGCCACGGATCGACGCGGATTTTACCCGGATATTGTTGCAGTCTTTAAGCACTGAAGGCTGTTTGGGTGGAGTTCAGAATCCAGAAACAGGCTATGGGCGGTTTGTATTATCGACTCAATCCGCGTTTCATCCGCGTTAATCCGCGGCTGCAAGTTGACCGCGTGAAGGATTACACTGGCTCCCATGCAGAGCGTGGGAACCAGATCAAACGAAGGACGACAGACACTGCCATGAAACACCTCTGGCTCAACGCCTACACCGACATCGTCGAATCCCTGCGCGCCCGCTGGTTCATGGTCTACACCATGGTTTTCGGCGGGCTGGTGGTGCTGCTCTTCGCTTACGGGCTGGCGGAGTCCCGGATCATGGGTTTCACCGGCCTGTCACGGCTGCTGCTCACCTACATCCAGCTCTCCATGGCCATCCTCCCCATCTTCGTCCTGATCACCACGGTACGCTCGGTGGCCGGTGACCGGGAGGCGGGGGTGTTCGAGTACCTGCTCTCCCTCCCCATCAGCCTCGCTGCCTGGTACTGGGGCAAGATCATCGGCCGCTTCAGCATGGTGTTCCTGCCAGTGTTCCTGGCCATGATTGGCGCCGTGATCTGGGGCGTGGTCCGTGGTGTGGAGGTACCCTGGAGCCTGCTGATCTACTACACCGCCCTGCTGATGGCCCTGGCCTGGTGTTTCCTGGGCATCGGCATGCTGATCTCCACCCTGGCCCGCTCCTCGGATGTGGCTCAGGGCGCCGCCTTCGTGGTCTGGCTCACCCTGCTGCTGTTCCTGGATCTGATCCTGCTGGGGATCATGATCCAGGAAAGCATGCCGCCGGACTCCGTCATCGCCATCGCCCTGGCCAACCCGATGCAGGTATTCCGCACTGCCAGCATGATGCTGTTCGACTCCCAGCTGGTGCTGCTGGGACCGGCCGCCTACGTGATCCTGGACAACTTCGGCCGGGCAGGGTACATCGCCTACGCCCTGATCTACCCCGTCCTCCTGGGAACCGTATGCGCCTCGGCCGGTTATCTGTTGTTCCGGCGGAGTGATTTGCCTTGACAGAGGACAGAAGACGGAAGACAGGGGGCAGAACGTAGGATGCGGTGAGTGAAACGAACCGCATCGATCACGGCTGGTAGACAGAAGACAGGATAAGGGAGACAGAAGTCTGAGGAGAGAGGACAGAAGGCATCATTCTAACTTTAAAGCCTGGTTCCCACGCTCCGCGTGGGAACCCTCGACTGGGCGCTCTGCGCCCCGCTCCTGGCTTGAAAACCAGCGGAGACACGTAGGTAATCAGGTACATGAAATGTAACCTCTCAATTTCCCGGGGCAGCGGCTACGGGCCAGCCAATGGTGGGCATAAACGGCATGCCCATACTACGTAGGGTGGGCACGTTTTTTGTGCCCACGCTGCACCGACTTATTGAGAAATTATCATGAAATCCCCCAATACACCCGTTGAAAAGGAACTTTTCCCTCTCCAGTGGTCTCTGTTGGTGGTTGTCGATTGTTTCCCTGTGGCCGCCGTTCTGGCATGGCCGCTGTTTTGATCGAGTTAGCCGTGCGAAAAACGAACAAGGTGCTGTGGCTGGTTGTCAGCCTGCTGTTTCTGGCCCTGGCGGGGGTGGCCGCCTGGAAGGTGTGGCCGTTGCTCAACCCGAAGCTGGCAGAGGTTGCCCCGCTGAATACCGATTGTGACCTGCGAGCGGGTCCCTGCACCGGGGAGTTGCCGGGTGGTGGCCGGATCACCTTCGGCATCACCCCAAGATCCATACCGGTGATCGAACCGCTGCAGTTCGATGTGAAACTGGAAGGGGTGGATGCCAGCGGGGTGGAGGTGGATCTGCAGGGGGTCGATATGAACATGGGTTTCAACCGCCCGAAACTTCAGTCGACGGGAGATGGGCACTACGCCGGCAAGGCCATCATCCCGGTCTGCGTGCGCAATGCCATGGAGTGGGAGGCCCGGGTCCTGGTCCAGACAGACAAGGGGCTGGTTGCCGCACC
>JAUXBK010000068.1 GCA_030619405.1 Sedimenticola sp.
ATAACTATCTAAATCAATAGAAGTTACGTAGGGTGCGGTGAGCTTGCGAACCGCACCGGGGGAGGCTGCCCACCCTGAGGTTGGTGCGGTTCGTTCCTCACCACACCCTACGGATCTTAGAGCTGCTTTATGTTCCGACTTTATCCTATATATTTCAGTGCGTTGATACCTTGAAAGGGCTGTACCTAGTACCTAGTACCTCGAACCTAGTACCTGTTTTCAGGAGAAACCTTGAACAACCCAGAACCCGAATTCCTCCCCGTCCCCGGCATCCGCCTGGGGGCTGCTGCCGCCGGGATCAAATATGCCGACCGGGACGATCTGGTGGTGATCGAGCTGGCAGAGGGGGCGAACTGTGCAGCGGTATTCACCCGTAACGCCTTCTGCGCTGCACCGGTGGTGGTGGCGCGGGAACACCTGCGGACCGTGGCGCCCAGATACCTGCTGATCAACTCCGGCAACGCCAATGCGGGGATCGGGGACGATGGGCTGCGGGCCGCCCGGGAATCCTGCAGGGCGCTGGCGGCCACCCGCGGCTGTGCCATTGATCAGATCCTCCCTTTCTCCACCGGCGTAATCGGAGAGACGCTGCCGGTGAACCGGATTGCCGTGGCGGTACCGGAGGCACTCACCGCCCTGAATGACCGGGGATGGCCGGCGGCGGCCCGGGCGATCATGACCACCGATACGGTGCCCAAGCTCTGCTCCAGGCAGTTCGAATACCAGGGGCAGCAGGTGACCGTCACCGGCATGGCCAAGGGGAGCGGCATGATACGGCCGGACATGGCGACCATGCTGGCCTATGTGGCGACCGATGCCCGGGTGGAGCCGACGCTGCTGCAGGCCTGCCTGGAGCAGGCGGTGGCCCCCTCGTTCAACTCCATTACCGTGGATGGTGACACCTCCACCAACGATGCCTGCGTATTGATGGCATCCGGTGTCAGCCCCTGCCCGCCGGTCACCGACCGGGAGTCGGAACTGTTCCGGAACCTTTGCGCTACGGTGCAGGCGGTCTGCATGGAACTGGCCCGGGCCATCGTGAAAGACGGCGAAGGGGCGACCAAACTGGTGGAGATCCGGGTGGACCAGGCAGCCACCCTGGAGGAGGCGCGCAGGGTGGCCTACACCATCGCCCACTCTCCCCTCGTCAAGACCGCCCTGTTCGCCTCCGACCCCAACTGGGGGCGTATCCTGGCGGCGGTGGGCCGGGCCGGCGTCGAAGGGCTGGCCGTAGAGCGGGTCGAGATCTGGCTCGACGGCGTCTGCATCGTCCGGGATGGTGGTCGGGCGGCAGATTACACCGAAGCGGCCGGGCAGTCGGTGATGGAGCAGGACACCTTCACCATCCGGGTGACCCTCGGCCGAGGCGACTTGAGCACCCGGATACTCACCTGCGATCTCTCATATGACTATGTCAGGGTCAATGCGGAATACAGGTCCTAGGTACGAGGTACGAGGTACGAGGTACGAGGAAAATATAGGTCCGAGGACCGAGGTACTAGGTACTAGGAAAACCTCCTTTTTTGATCCCCTCTCCCAGTGGGAGAGGGGACCCGTTGTTGAAGGTTTAGTTGGTAATTCAGGTTTCTCACGCTGCCGTGTGGCGTTCCTACGCAGAGCGTGGGAACGAGAAAACCTCCGCTCCGCTGTCCTATCTTTTTCCTAGTACCTAGTACAGCAAACGCTAAGTTCCTGCGAACATAATGTAGGTTGGGTTAGGCGCGCATCTCACTGATATTTCAGGTTATCACATACATATGAGCGCGCCGTAACCTGACACCCTGATACCTCGTACTTAATATTTGCTGTACTAGTACCGTCAGGTTTCTCCTCTGGCAAAGCAGGGTCAGGGACCGGTCAGCTTCAGGTCGCTGATATCGGGCAGAGGTTCCGGTTCGACCGGTCTGGCGCACTCTTCCAGGGAGCCGCTGTTGGGTGGGTAGAGGGAGAGATCCCCGGTGTCTATCGACAGCATTGGCGGCGGCGCGGACTCGTCTATGGTGGCGCCGGCAGGGGAGAGCGCCAGATCACTGACGTCAGGAAGCGTGGCGGGGACAACGGTGGGTGCGCAGTCGGCCAGGCTTCCGCTCCTGGGCGGCAACAGGGAGAGGGTGCCGGACGGCTGCTCCGGGTTTTCTTCCATCGCAGGCTGTTGCGCCGGTCGGATCTCCACCAGCGCCCCGGCGTTGCGAAAGGCGACCCGGAATTTGACCGCGGTATCCTGGTTCACCCCGCGCTTTACCCGAACCGGGTTTCCGGAGAACAACTGTTCCAGGGTCGCCCCCCGCGCACCGAATATTTTTCCGATGTTTTGCTTTACCTGGTCCGGTTGCCGGCCGTCGATCAACTGACCGGTGAAATAGATGTCGTAGCGTTCTGACATGGGCTAATACCGTTTTATCTCTTGAGGGTGTGTCGGTGGCATACAGGGCGGGCTATCACCTCCTCTTCCGCAGCCGGTCGATCGCCTGCCGGATCGACTGATCCACATAGAAGAAATACATCTCAGGTGTCTGTATGCCGACCATCTTCTCGGTCAGTTCACGGCCGTCCGGATCCAGGAACAGCAGAGTAGGCGTCATCCGGACGCCATAGCGCCGGGCGAACGCCTTACCACTCACCGGATTTCCAGAGAAATCCTTCAGCTTGTATCCGGGGTCGATGAAGAGCTCCCGGATCAGCAGTTCACCGCGGTGGTCACCCGCTTTTATCATGGGGCGGAGGATGTCGCGCTTGATCTGGTGACAGAAAGGGCACTCCTGCTGGGAGATCAGCAGCAGTATCGGACTCTGTTCCCGGTTCGCCTGTGCGCCATCGGTTGCGAGGTCCACCGCCTCCGGGAGTTGTCGGGCTGCTGCCCCGACCGGTTGTTTTCGTGAGTCAGACACGTTTGGAAGTTTTCATGCGGGTGGTGTCGTTCCCGTCAACAGGTACCGGATGTCGCTCATGGCCGTGTACTGCCGCAGGTCGATCCCGGCCGCCCGGAAGTTCATGGCATCCGGGTAGCCACTGGCCCCGCTGGCGGCCTGTTCCGCTTTTTCGCACCAGTTCCTGATTTCATCGGCCTTTCTTTCCTGATCTTCAGCATTCAGGGTATTCATCGCACGGCCCAACACCCCCATGAAGCCATTGCGTGACACGGCGGCGTGGACCCGGGCCACCTCCGGCCAGTAACCATCGAGCAGCGCCTGGGCCAGCGCCTCTGCGTACTCCTCCAGCAGGCTGGTGCGGGTCTGTCCGGAGAAGTCCCGGATGATTGCTTGAATCCGTTCATAAGTCGACGTGTGGGCACCCGTGCCCGCATGGCGGGTGATGAACCCTGACAGGGCGACCAGGGTGGCGTGTTTGCGTCCGATGTTACCCGAGCTGCGGGTCACCTCCCGGCAGAACTGCGTAATGCTCTCCGGTGTCACCCGCAGCTGGATGTCCTGTTCCTGTTTCATGCTGTTTCGATCACTGTCCGCCGGCATCGCTGTATTTTACTCAGATAACGCTGCTTCATCACCTGCTCGAAGGCATCGTTGGATGGGTACTCGAAGCCGAACACCGGTCTCCAGAAGCGCTGATTCTCCATGCAGAGGTAGAAAAACACCTGCTCTTTCCAGGCGCTGGAAAAACTGTCATAGGCGTGGGAGAAGAGGGCCAGTTTGAGCTCGTCCGGGTAGGAAAGTTTGCCGTCTGTCTCCACCAGCGGCAGTTTGAGGATCTGGCTGCGGTTACCCTGTTTCCGGATCTTGCGGATCACCGGTCGGGTGAAGGTCAGGGTGCCGAGGGAGATCATGGCCACCTGCTCCGGGCTGAACCCGCACTGAACCTCATCGAACAGTGCACTGTAATCCGCCTGCCAGCCTGCGTAGTGAATCATGGGGTGAAAGTGAAACCCGATGATGGCGCCCCGGTCGGCCAGCTGTCGGGCGGCGTCGATCCGCTGTTCGAGAGATGCGGTACCATGCTCCTCGTGGTCTATGACCGGCTGCGGGTTGAGGGACCAGGTAAAGAGCATGTTGGCCGGCAGCTGCTGCTTCAGCAGGTGGCGGGTGTTGGCCGACTTGGTCTTGAACTCCAGGATTACGTTGGGATGGCGCTCGGCGAAACGGGTCAGGGTGTCGAGCAGGCCATGACTGTTGCCCCACATCAGCGAGTCGGACGACTGGCCGGTGCCAATGTGGTAAATCTGCGTCGGGTCGATTGGCAGCGCGGCCAGTTTCTCCTCCAGCCGCCGGTCGAAGAAGACCCGGTTGCCATCGAAGAAGGATTGGATGCTGCAGTAAGAGCAGCCGTAACCGCAATTGTCCACGGCATCCAGGGTAAGCAGGTTGCAGCAACGGGTTTTCGGTGATGCCACCGGACAGAAACCGAGACCAAGTTCCCCTTTTTCCCGGGTCAGCACTTTCGCCTTGACCGGTTGCCTGGGTTCCAGGGGAACGGGGGGATAGCGGTTGGGGGCTTCTCGCAACGCCTCCCAGCGGTCTCTGAGTGCTTTCAACAGCTGTTTTTTTCCGGTTTTGTCTGGGGTGGCAGAAAAGTTGGCCGGCCACAACTCAGAGATGTCGCCCTGTCGCCACATTTCGAGATCGAGTGCGATCTCGCTCACCAGCCGTAACTCCTGCAGGGTAAACCGGTGCAGGATGGCTCGTTCGCGAACGAAACAGCGGCCGGAAGCGGGCAGTCTCGGGTAGAGGGTCTGAGCGGCGATCTGCTCGAACTTCGAAGGGTAGTCTGGATGACGGGGCATCTGTTACTCGGTAGAACGGTAGAATCCGGTGGCAGGTGAATGGTAACCGTTCAGCCCCCCTCCTAAAATCCCCTCTCCCTCAGGGAGAGGGGTTCAAAACGGCCGGGGGAGTGAACGGTTACGGTGAATGAGCACCGACCGGGTCAGACGGAGAGAGATTAACACGGTTGGCCCATGTCTCAGTATTAGGGTACCCTTGGTTTCCCTTCCTCGATTCCAATGGAAAGCTTCGTGGCCCAACGTAAAACCGGACAGAAAATCTCTTTCGCGATCGGCATGATCAGTTATCTGGCGGCGGTGGCCGCCCTGGCGGCCGTTGCGTATTATGGCTCTATCCTGGGTTCCGAACACCCGATCGTGGCGAGTCTGGCTGCTTCGGTGGTGTTCTTCATCGGTACGGGCGTAGTGCTGCATGTGATGGGGACCGTGAGTCTGCCTGATCTGAGGCCCGGCAGGCCCGGACATCAGGGTGACGATATCACTTAGGAGCCTGTCCGACAGGCGCCTGGATCCTGTAGGTGGTCGTGCGTATAGCGTCAAACAGTTGCAGGTGTCTGTTTAAAGCATGGGCGTGCTCGCACTGGATATTCAGATGATCAAGAGAGCGTGTTGGGTATTTCTGCTGCTGGTGCCAATGTGGGCCGGGGCCCTGGGCCTTCAGGGGATCTCGGTAGCGTCGTTCATCAATCAGCCACTGGATGCGCGGATCGATCTCACCGCCCTGAACGGGGTCGGGATCGAGGGTGTTCATGCCGCACTGGCCAGCGCGGCCGAGTTTCAACGGGCGGGCCTGGAACGTCCCTACATACTCTCCAATCTGCGCTTCGAACCGATCCGGGGGGCTGAAGGCAGAGCCTATATCCACGTCACTTCCAAGTCGGGCATTCGTGAGCCTTATCTGAACTTCCTGGTCCGGGTGCGCTGGCCAGGTGGATCGCTGCTGAAGGAGTATGCCATCCTGCTCGACCCGCCCAGCTACCGCCCGGTGGAGGGCGAGGCATCGATCGAGGCAGAGCCGGTACCGGATGAGACAGGCGTGGGCGCCAGCTTGGCAGCCAGCGGGCGATGGCAGACTTATGGGCCAGTGCGGAATTCTGAGACCTTGTGGGTGATCGCGCAGAGTACCCGGCCGGACAAGGGTGTTTCTGTAGAGCAGATGATGATGGCGTTGCAACGCGCCAACCCCGGGGCCTTTCGCCGAGGTAATGTCAATCTGCTGCAACAGGGGGCAGTATTGGAGATTCCGGATCGCGCCTTCGTGACCAAACTCTCGAAACGGGAGGCCCGGGCGGTGTTTCGGCAGCAGACGAGGGATTGGCGGGCATCGCGGACACAGGGAGCGAAGCCGGCGGCGCCGGGTCGTCGGACCACTGCCGACGCCGGGGGTAATCCCGCGCTCGGGCAGAGCACCCCGGCATCGCTACCGGCGGAGAGTGAGGCACCTGTCACCGGGGCAGGGGATGCCCGCTTGCAGGTGGTGGAGTCGGGCGCGGAATGGCAGCCACCAGCGGCGGATGAGCGCCCCTCGAAGGCGCCCGTACCCAGCGGTGGGCAGGCGCGCCTGAAACAGGCCATCATCGAATCCCGGAACGACCTGGCAGCGGTGAAAGCGATCAACCATGACGTGAAGGCGTTGAGCCAGCTGCTCGCATCCAGGATCGAGGCCATGCGCAAGGCGCTGGAAAAGAAAGATCGGGTGATTACGGCGCTCAAGGCCCAACTCGAAAAGGCACCGGTCAGCGGTATCCCGGATCAGGGAGAGGGGGGTGAGACAGGTGCCATCCAGGCGCAGAAAAAGAGCCCGGGAGGGGTTTCGACTGCAGTCAGGATCGTTCAGGAGGAAGAGAAGACACCGTCAAAGCAGGCGAAACCGCCCGCACCTGATACGGCTGCAGACTATATTGCCTGGATAAAGGCCTACTGGATGCCGCTGGCCGCCGTGGCGGTGTTGTTTCTGGTACTTCTGCTGGTGATTCTGCTGCGCCGGGGGGACAGGAAGAGCGAGCTGCCGGATCCGGATGCCTTCGGTTCTTATATGGATATGGAAGATACCAAAGTTTTGGAGAACGGGCCTGCCGGGACGCGAAAACAGAGCAAGGGACAGGGGGCTGGAGGTGGCGACGGGGGCGATAATGACAACAGCGGCCTGTTTCTGGGGCCGGGAACAGACGTCGCCTCTGCGTTGACCGAAGCCGACATCTATCTCGCCTACCGGCGGTACAGTCAGGCGGAAGCGCTGATGAAAAAGGGGATCGGACTGAACCCCGACAGCTGGGTCCTGAAGGCGAAACTGCTGGAGATATACGCCTTTCGCAAAGACCGGAAACGCTTCAGCCATTTCATGGAAGAGGTGCAGCCTGCCATGCCTGTGGCGGCCCCGGAGATCTGGGCCAAGGTGATCGAGATGGGGCGTGGGCTCATTCCTACCCATCCATTGATCGTCGACGCTCAGTTGCCGGAAGAACTCGCACGGGAGGAATATGGCGGTGGCGATATGGAGGTTCCGGCGGATGGCCTGGATATCCTGGATCAGGATCTCGATCTGGAACGAGAGGAGAAGCCCACACGGGATATTCATTTCGGCGAGAATGGCCGGCCGGAGGGGAAAGAGTGAGGGTCAGAAGTCAGAAGTCAGAATATTGCATCAGCCGATAGAGCAACCACAGGTCGAGCAGGAACAGGATCAGCGCCAGCCCCCGCCAGAAGCCGACCGGGTTGCGTTCGATCAGGGGTTGTCCGGGTTGTTCGATGAACGCCTTGTTGGGGTGGGAGAGATCGTAGAGGAACTCCGACAACAGGGCGTAGCGTTTCGACGGGCGGGGATGCAGCGCCTTGGCCAGGGCAGCGTCCATCCAGAGCGGAATGTCCGGCCGCCACTGGCGGGCAGGGGTATAGTGCAGCTTGTGTCCCGGCCGGGGCGTCTCGCTGTCACCGTGGGGGAGCTTACCGGTCAGCATCTCGTAGGCGATCACTCCCAGTGAGAAGATGTCGGAGCGGTTGCTCCCCTGGTCACCCTCCAGGTATTCGGGGGCGGTGTAGTTTACCGTACCCTGCGGGGTGTGATGGGCCAGTTCACGGTTGATCTCATCCACGCCGGCGATACGGGTGGAGCCGAAATCGATCAGCTTGAGGGTGCCCTCCCGGTCGATCAGGAGATTGTCCGGCTTCAGATCCTGGTGGATCATCTCCATGCGGTGAAAGGCGCGCAGCCCCTCGACGATCTGGCCGATAAAGTTACGCACCTGACTGAGTGACGGCTCGGGGTGGTCGTGCATCCACTGGCGCAGGCTCTGGCCCTCCACATACTCGGTCAGGTGATAGAGAAAACGGCGTCGTCGGGGTTCGTAGACCTTAAGTACGTGGAGGTTGTCCAGGCGCCTGCCTACCCACTCCTCGTGCAGGAATCCGTCCAGGAATTCCGGGTCGTCCCGGTAGTTGACGGAAGGGGTCTTGAGAATGAGCTTGCGGTCGTTCTCCGTGTCCAGAGCCAGGAATACCTCACTGCGGCGGCTGGCGTGGATCTCCCGCAGGATCCGGTAACCGTCGATGGTCATGCCCGGCTTCAGGTCCGGGGGAAAGGGGAGTTCGGTCACCCGCTGGTAGATATCCTCTGCCACCTCGCTGGGAAGGGTCAGCACCCGCAGCAGCTGGCAGGTGACATTGTCGCTGCTGCCGTTGGTCAGTGCCCGTTCGACGATGGTGTTGGCCGTGTGCTGCAGGTTGTAGCTCAGCTCCTCCACCAGTCTCCGCAGCTGGTTGTCGCTGAGAAACTCGTGCACCCCGTCGGTGATGAAAAGGAACAGGTCGCCCGGATCTACCGCCAGTGTCCGGTAGTCGATGTCCACATGGGGGTCCACCCCCATGGCCCGGGCCAGGAACTCCCGCTCTTTCGAGACCCAGACCCGGTGGTCCCGGGTCAGCTGTTCCAGTTCTCCCTCCCGGTAGAGGTAGATACGGCTGTCGCCGACGTGCAGGAGATGGGCGGTGGTGGACTTGATCACCAGGGCGCTGAAGGTGGTGACCATCCCCTTGGCCGAGTCGTAGCGGCTCTGACCCTGGCCGTAGAGCCAGCGGTTGATGGCGCCGAGCACCCGGGCCGCCGAGTGCTTCACGGTCCAGGACTCCGGAGTGGAGAAGTAGTCGCTGAGGAAGCCGGTGACGCACACTTCGCTCGCCTCCCGCCCCCCCTCGCTGCTGCTCACCCCGTCGGCGATAACCGCCGCCGCCCCTTTGGTCAGCAGCAGTTCGCCCTCCGGTACCCGGGCGCCGGTGGCATCCGCATTCTCAGCCTTGTCACCCGCCTCGGTGCGGCAGGCGTAGTCTATTTCCAGGGTCGATGGCATCTCGTTTCCATATAGGGGTCGGAGTCGAACCGCCAGTCCAGGCCTGCTCATTTCCCCGGCTTGTGTGCGGTTCGACTCCGACCCCGGACCGGCGAGGCATCAGCTTACATCGATCATCTGCACCGTGCCGTCGGGCATCACCTCGGCGGTCTGGCCTTCGGGCTCGTCCAGGAACTGAACCGCCAGCAGGGCCACCAGGGCGGCAGCGGCGATCACCATGAAGAAGATCTGGGGTGTCACGAAGGAGAAGACGGTGAGGAAGGTCACGGCGCCCACGTTACCATAGGCACCGGCCATGCCGGCCACCTGACCGGTCATGCGCCGTTTAACCAGCGGTACCATGGCGAACACCGCCCCCTCGCCGGCCTGGACGAAGAAGGAGCAGGCCATGGTGGCGACCACTGCCAGGGCCACTGGCCAGCCGGGGCCGATCTGGCCCAGGATCAGATAACCGATCGCCAGCCCTGCAATCAGCAGGGAGAGGGTCTTGCGCCGCCCGAAGCGGTCGCTGAACAGGCCACCGCCGGGGCGCGCCACCAGATTCATGAAAGCGAACCCCGACGCGAGCAGGCCGGCCTCGACGATGGAGAGCTCGAAGGTATCCTTGAAGAAGAGGGGCAGCATGGAGACCACCGCCAGCTCAGAGCCGAAGGTGACGAAATAGGCCAGGTCCAGGATCGCCACCTGCTTGAAGCGGTAGCGGTGGAGCTCCGGCACCTGTTCCGTGAAGACGTGCCTGTTGATGCGCCACACCTGGCTGGTCTGGTAGAGGTAGAGGGCGATCAGACCGAGGTAGATGCCATCCGCAAAAGTGGCACTGAGAATCTTCAGATTGGCCGGTCCCAGTTTCCAGGTCAGTACCGCCAGCGCCGCGTACATGGGGATGTTCATCAGCAGGTAGAAGAAGAAATCCCCCTTGCTGGTCACCTCCATGGCGCCCGTCTTCTTGGGCTTGAAGTAGGTAGAGCCCTTGGGGGTGTTGCGGGCCAGTTTGAAGTAGACGAACGAGTAGGCCAGGGCGATGGCGCCGGTGGTGGCGATAGCGTAGCGCCAGCCCTCGGCGCCGCCATACCAGAGGGCCAGGGTGGGCAGGGCTATGGCAGCAGCGGCGGAGCCGAAGTTGCCCCAGCCGCCATAGATACCCTCCGCCACACCCACCTGCCTGGCCGGGAACCACTCCCCGATCATGCGGATGCCGATGACGAACCCGGCGCCGACGAAGCCGAGGGCAAAACGGGTGGCCAGCAGCATCTGGTAGGAGTCGGCCATGGCGAAGAAGAAACAGATGATACTGGAGATGAGCAGTAGCCCGGAGAAGATCAACCGCGGGCCGTACTTGTCTACCAGCATGCCGATCACGATACGGGCCGGGATGGTCAGGGCCACGTTGATGATCAGCAGCGCCTTCACCTCTTGTTTGCTGAGCGCGAACGTCTCCTGAATGGCGACGATGAGGGGTGCGTGATTGAACCAGACGAAGAAACTGAGGAAGAAGGCGAACCAGGTCAGATGCAGGGTGCGCGTCTTGCCGGTGAACGATAACAGGTTGAGTTTGGTGTCGGACATGCTTCTGATACTCCGTGATCGGGAAAAGTCGCTTGCCAGGGGTTTAAGCACTAACCGCGCCAACAACGACAGCCCCTTTTCCCTTGGGGAAAACACCCTTCTCCGATCGTTACCTTCTCCCGGACGGGAGCATATCCGGGGTGCACCGGGGCAGGCGGTTGCTCCTAGGAGGCTGTCCGAGAATGGATGACCTACTGCGCGAACGTGAGGTCGGCCAGATTTTCCGCTCGAACTCGTTAAATATGGCCAATATTCGCCTCGTTCGACCGAAAAATCTGAC
>JAUXBK010000191.1 GCA_030619405.1 Sedimenticola sp.
GCTCCTAGTACAGCAAATGTTAAGTGCGAGGTATCAGGGTGTCGGGTTACGGCGCGCTCATAATTATGTGATAACCTGAAATATCAGTGAGATGCGCGCCTAACCCAACCTACATTATGTTCGTAGGGACTTAGCGTTTGCTGTACTAGGAGCCAAAGGATCTTGACCCAATAACATTACTCACATTTTTTATGGGTAACGAGAGGGTTTTGATCTGGCAGAGATAGTGGCCCCTATTTTGCTTATTGTATGAGGATAACAGCCCAAAAACAGGCAAGATGTCAGATTATTAACGAATACGGGAGATACGCTATGATCAATCCAACCGGTAACGGCAATATTTTGACGGTCTCATCAGATCGTGGCACGAAGACCCAAGCCAGGGCCGATGATTCATTGGGGGGAAACCGTCCACGGGAATCAGAGACCAGCACCACCCCAACCGGGAGTGACCGCATAGAGGTGAGCCAGGCAGCCCGTATCATCGGCCAGACTGAGCGCGCGCCGGCTGCCCGCCCCGCGGGCAACATCGATAGCCCGGAGCAGGCATCGAAACTTGTCAACCATATCCGTCAGCAATTCCAGGGGGCTGGAGCTCAGGCCCTGCAGGCCCAGTCAGGCTTACAGGGCGAGCGGCTCATTGCGCTGCTGCAGGGTTATGGGGGGTAACCCGTAGCCCGGATGGATTAAAAGCTTCAACCGGGCTACAAACTGATCCCCTGCCTTCTGCCTTCTGTCTTCTGCCTTCCGTCACCGCCCCCCCAACTCCAGCCGCTCCACCTCGGCCAGGGAGACACGACGTCCATCCGTGGTTTCGAACGAACGTTCACCCACATCCCCCCGGTAGGCCTGATAGACCACCTCCCTGCCGCTGCGGCTGTCGATCACTCGCACATCCACCACCTGGCTGGCATCCCGCCACGCCAGAAAAAGATAGATGCCGGTGCCGACCAGGGCCAGCAGCAGAAAACTGTAGGCAAAGACCCAGGGCAGCCGGCGGGTGCCGGCAATGACGGGCGGTGACAGCCGTTGCGCCTGCACATCCACCTCGGCGGATCGATTGCGAAGGCGGATGGCGAATATGGCACCGGCGATCACCAGCGCAGTAAGCAGGAGCTTCATGAACATATCGCCGGTACCATATCACGATCACGGCTTGCAGCGGAGCTCATCAACGATTTACTCTAGACGCATGAAACTAACACACCTGTTACCCCTGTTACTGCTGCTGGTGCTTGGCGCCTGCAGTGAACCCGAAAAACCCACCCTCGGTCTCTACCCGGCCATACACCGGGGTGACATCGAGCAGATTCAGCGACAGATCTACTGGGGGGCGGATATCAACCAGATAGATGCCGATGGCCGCCGCCCCCTCCACGTGGCGGCCGAACAGGGGCGCTATGTGGTGGTGAATATGCTGCTCAAGCACGGTGCGGATATCGATGCCCCGGATCGCCAGGGGCACTCCCCCCTCTACGGCGCGCTGATGGCGAGGCGCACCCGGGTGGCCCAGCTGTTGATCGAAAAGGGGGCGACATTCGACCCGGATCTCTTGCTGGAGCAGGTGGTGGCCGCCGGTCTGAAAGGCCGGGACACCATTACCCTGCTGATACGTCAGGGCGCCGACCCCAACCACCAGGGCAGCGACGGCAGCACCCCCCTGACCCGGGCGATCAGAGAAAACAACCGGGTACTGGCCAAGCACCTCATTGCCCAGGGCGCTGACGTGAACCGGCCGGACAGAACTGGAGAGACTCCCCTGGCCATTGCAACCAGCCAGGGTTTCAGCGCGATCGAACGTCTGCTGAAAAGCAATGGCGCACTGCTTGAAAAAGAGGGATAGCACCGGATCCCCGGTTCTGTTACCTTTCCCGGGTTTCCCAACCACGAACCAGGCAGGAGCAAATGGCAGCTACTATCGATGAACTGACCATCAGTTATAGCGAAGACGGGACCGAGATCGTAAAGGAGCTGAACAAGGTGGTTCTCTCCAAAGGCGCCTGGTCCACCGTCATGTATCGCTACCAGGATTGGAATCGAACCAAGGGCGAGTACGGGCCGGAAAAGTACAGCATCCGCCGCTACCAGAAACGCGACGGCGAATACCTCTCGAAGTCCAAGTTCAATATCTCCAGCAAGGCCCAGGCCCGCGCCATCATCGACGCGCTGGAGAAGTGGACCGGGGAGGAATAGTCAGGAGTCAGAATGGGATCGCGACGGATTCCGGACAGTTCCCTGGCTCCCACGCTCTGCGTGGGAACGCCCCCCCACGGCGCTCCTGCGCCGCATGGCGCCATGCCGCAACCCGGACATAGGTTCCCACGCGGAGCATGGGAACCCGTAGCGGCTCCCGAATTCCGTTTCATTCCATCTCGATCGCCGCCGGCCAGTCCGCCAGTTCGGAGAGTATCACCCGATCACGCTCGCTGGTCTCTGATGAGACCATCGCCCTGGCCAGTTCGCCCCTGAACCCGCTCAAAGTGATGCCGGAGGCATCCGGGTCGGAGAGCCGTGCCCGCCGGAATTCGTCCCACTGCCTCCGTTCATCGGCAGAGAGGGTCTCCGGCCAGTTGCGTGCCCGGTAACGGAACAGCATCTCCGGCAACCGCCCATCGTCGAACAGCAGTTTCAGATCCGCCAGCGCGCCGGCTTCGGTATGCCGGACCTGTTCCACACGGCGTCGATCCGCATCACTGAAAAAACCACCCCCATAGAGATTCCGATCCGGGTCGGTAATGGGTTCGAAGCGGCGAGTGACATGGACTGCCTGGATCTTCTGCTCCAGCCCCCCGGCTGCCTGCAGTCGGGCCAGGTGGCGTTCCCCCACGGCGGCATCGACCCCCCAGCGCTCCGCAGCCTGGTCGGTCAGGGTGTTCATCGGCACCACCGCCGGAGATTTATTGAGATGAATGGTCTTCAGGGGGATCCGTTCCACCCCCTCGGGCAGTGCATCCCGGGGGGTGAACAGCCGCTCCGCAATGGTCTCCGCATCAAGGGTCAGCAACGGCGTGGGATCCTGCATCAGATCGTAAACGATGACGCCGTTGGTGTTGGTCGGGTGGCGGGCCAAAGGAACCACCATGGCGATACAACCCCGGCTGGCGGGATACATGGAGGAGACGTGCAGCACCGGCTTCATCTCCCGCAGATTGAGCAGCGCGCCCACCCGCCGCTTGTCGCGCAGCGTCAGCAGATAGTTGAACAGACGGGGCTGGCGCCGCCGAATCAGCCGCGCCAGGTCGATGGTGGCGAAGACGTCGGAGAGCGCATCGTGTGCCCCTTCATGGCTGATTCCGTTGGCGGCGGTCAGCTCCTCCAGCCGAAAGCTGGTGGTGCCGTCCTCCCGCTGTGGCCACTCGATCCCTTCCGGCCGCAGGGCATGGGTCAGGCGCACCACGTCTATGATGTCCCAGCGGGAATTGCCGTTCTGCCACTCCCGGGCATAGGGATCGAAGAAGTTCCGGTAGAGACCGTAGCGGGTGACCTCATCATCGAAACGGATGCTGTTGTACCCCACCCCGCAGGTACCCGGCCGGGACAACTCCCCGTGGATGGCGGCAAAAAACTCGGCCTCACGGACCCCTTCCCGCAGTGCTTTCTGCGGCGTGATCCCCGTGATCAGGCAGGCCTCGGGGTGGGGCAGCATGTCATCCGCCGGCCGGCAGAAGAGCATCAGCGGCCGACCCATCATCTTCAGCGATGCATCGGTACGAACACCCGCAAACTGGGCCGCCCGATCCCGGCTAGGATCGGCGCCCCAGGTTTCGTAGTCATGCCAGTAGAACATCAGGTACTAGGAAAGAGGAAAAAATGCTTTTTCCCTTGCCTTTTACCGTTTGTCACATGATCGAACATCGTTATTCTCTAAACCCGGACATCGGTCCTGTTTTTCCTAGTATCTAGTACCTAGGACCTAGTACCTGTCTTCCCCCCGGAACCTGGAACGCCCCGCGGTGCGGGGCGTTCCAGGTTCCGGGGGGAAGGCCTCAGATTTTCTCTTTGATCCGAGCAGCCTTACCGGTGCGGCCGCGCAGGTAGTAGAGCTTGGCACGACGAACTGCACCACGGCGCTTCACCTCAATGCTGGCCAGCATCTTGCTGTGGGTCTGGAATACCCGCTCCACCCCCTCGCCATGGGAGATCTTGCGCACCGTGAAGGATGAGTTCAACCCGCGGTTGCGCTTGGCAATTACCACGCCCTCGAAGGCCTGCAGCCGCTCGCGATCACCTTCCTTGACCCGCACCTGTACGGTCACGCTGTCGCCCGGACCAAACGCCGGGATCTCACGGCCCATCTGCTCAGCTTCAAGTTCCTGGATGATGTTCGTCATGGTCCTATGCTCCTGTTATCTCAACCGGCGCCAACCCGCGCCTGTATAAATTCGTCCAACAAATCCTGCTCTTCCACCGTGAGCTGTCGTCCGGTCAGCAGATCCGGTCGGCGCAACCTGGTCCGGCCCAGCGCCTGCTGCAACCGCCAGCGGCGTATCGCCGCATGGTTGCCGCTCAACAGCACGGGAGGCACCGCCTCTCCGTCGAAAATCTCCGGGCGCGTATAGTGGGGGCAGTCCAGCAGGCCGTCCGAGTAAGAGTCCTGCTCGGCGGAACCCGCGTCGCCCAACACCCCCGGCAACAACCGCACCACCGCATCCATCAAAACCAGCGCCGGCAGTTCGCCACCGCTCAATACATAATCGCCGATCGACCACTCCTCATCGACCCCATGCTCGACGATCCGCTCGTCGATCCCTTCGTAGCGGCCGGCGATCAGAATAACCCCTTTCCGCCGGGACAATTCCGTCACTGCCGCCTGGTCCAGCCTTCGCCCCTGAGGGGAGAGATAGGCCACCCGGGCCGCCGGGCTGGCCGCTTTCGCGGCCCTGAGGGCCGCCATCAACGGCTCCGGCTTCATCAGCATCCCGGGACCACCGCCGTAGGGCCGGTCATCCACCGTCCGGTGCACGTCGTGGGTATAATCCCGCGGGTTCCAGAGCACCAGTTGCGCCTGTCCCCGCTCGAACGCCCGGCCGGTGACGCCACTGCCAACCATGGCCTGGAGCATCTCCGGAAACAGGGTCACCAAGTCGAAACGCATAATGTCTTAAACCCAGATCCTGCAAGTGCTCACACTCACATAGCACGAGCTCTTGATCCGTATAGCGATATTTACTCCCTTGGAAATCACAATAAGGATTCCACTCGGTCGCAAATTCGCTCTACGAATCAATATCTTGCACTCTGTAAGCACGATCACTTGCA
>JAUXBK010000155.1 GCA_030619405.1 Sedimenticola sp.
AGGTCGTTGATGCCGACGATCTCGATCTCCTTGAAATCCTTGGCTACTGCACGAAAGACCATACGGCCAATGCGACCAAAACCATTGATGCCTACTTTGATAGTCATGGTGAAAAAAACTCCTGATAGTTTCGAATTGGATAATGCCGAAGGCGGGTGCCGACAGACACCCGCCTCAGATCTGGGTTCAGACCAGGGACTCCACTGCCTTGGCCACATTCTCTGCCGTGATACCGAAGTGTTTGTACACTTCAGGTGCCGGGGCGGACTCACCGAAGGTATCGAGGCCGATCACCTTCCCGTTGAGACCCACATACGTGTTCCAGAAAGACGTCACGCCGGCCTCGACGGCCACCCTGGCCGTGACGGCCGCTGGCAGCACGGACTCTCGATACGCTTCGTCCTGGGCATCGAAGGTGTCGGTGGAGGGCATGGAGACCACGCGCACCTTGCGTCCCTTGCCGGCCAGCTCCTGCTGGGCGCTCATGGCCAGCTCCACCTCGGATCCAGTGGCGATGATGATCGCCTCCGGCGTGCCTTCACAGTCGGAGAGGATATACCCCCCCTTAGCGATCGCGGCGATCTGCTCCGGGGTGCGCTGCTGGTGCGGCAGACCCTGGCGGGAGAGGATCAGGCTGGTGGGGCCACCTTGCCGCTCCAGGGCCAGTTTCCAGGCGACGGCGGTCTCGACTGCATCGCAGGGGCGCCAGACAGACATGCGCGGCAGCATGCGCAGGGTGGCGGTCTGCTCGACCGGCTGATGGGTGGGGCCATCTTCGCCCAGACCAATGGAGTCATGGGTGTAGACGTGGATCGGGCCCAGTTTCATCAAGCACGCCATGCGCAGGGCATTGCGGGCATATTCCGAGAACATCAGGAAGGTGGCGCCGTAGCTCTTGAAACCGCCGTGCAACTCGATGCCGTTCATGATGGCGGACATGCCAAATTCACGCACACCGTAGTGGATGTAGTTGCCGGAAGCGTCATCCGGGGTGATCGGCTTGGATCCGGACCAGATCGTCAGGTTGGAACCTGCCAGATCGGCAGAGCCGCCCATGAACTCCGGCACCAGCGGACCAAGGCCCTCGATGGCGTTCTGGGAGGCCTTGCGGCTGGCGATCTTCTCCGCTTTCTGGTTCACCGAATCGACAAACGCGCTGGCCTTCTCCTCCCAGTCCGGTATCAGCTCTCCAGCCATGCGGCGCTTGAACTCGGCGGCCAGTTCGGGGTGAGCCGCGGCATAGGCGTCGAAACGAGCGTTCCACTCACCCTCTGCGGCCTCACCCCTCTGTTTCGCATCCCAGCCGACATAGATCTCTTCCGGCACCTCGAACGGACCGTATGGCCAATCCAGCGCCTCTTTGGTCAGGACGATCTCATCGTCCCCCAGGGGGGCGCCATGACAATCTTCCTTGCCCTGTTTGTTGGGGGAACCAAAACCGATGATGGTCTGGCAGCAGATCAGGGTCGGCCTGTCGGTGACGGAGCGGGCCGCTTCGATCGCCGCCTTGATCGCATCCCCATTGTGACCGTCGACCTTGGGGATGACATGCCAGCCATACGCCTCGAAGCGCTTGGGGGTATCGTCGGTAAACCAGGCAGCGCCGTCGGCCCCACCCCGCACCTCACCATCGATGGAGATGTTGTTGTCATCATAGAAGGCAGTCAGCTTGCCCAGCTTCAGGGTGCCGGCCAGGGAGCATGCCTCGTGGGAGATACCCTCCATCAGGCAGCCATCACCCAGAAAGGTATAGGTGTAATGATCGACGATTTCATGGCCATCACGATTGAACTGGGCGGCCAGGCTCTTCTCGGCGATGGCCATGCCGATGGCGTTGGTGAGACCCTGGCCCAGCGGGCCGGTGGTGGTCTCCACACCCGGGGCGTAACCATACTCGGGGTGGCCCGGGGTCTTGGAGTGGAGCTGACGGAAGCTCTTGAGATCATCAATGCTCAGGTCGTACCCGGTGAGGTGCAACAGGGAATAGACAAGCATCGATCCATGCCCGTTGGAGAGTACGAATCGATCCCGGTCCGCCCACTTGGGGTTGGCCGGGTTGTGTTGCATATAGTCGTTCCAGAGTACTTCCGCTATATCGGCCATACCCATGGGCGCACCCGGGTGACCTGAGTTGGCTTTCTGTACCGCGTCCATGCTCAGGGCACGGATGGCATTGGCAAGATTTCTTCGCGAGGACATCAATCCTTCCCTCATAGGCTGGTTGGAAATTCTTCACTCCGGCTCAGACCCCGGCTGGTCACTTTTGAAATACCACGATACGGTCTGCGGTTTTCTCCCTAAACTCCGTCCTTCCATGACGGGAAACAACGCTTTCAGCATAGGATCCGGCCTCGAGGGCCCCCCCGGACTGGCTGCTGGCAACGATGATCCCCGATATTTTAGAACAGAAGAGTATTCTTAACCGATTAACTATCCCTGGGCAACCAAACCTGCTTTATAGGGGTAGAAATAAAAATTAAAATGGAACTTACTCCCGCCACTTTATCGAACAACCCATGCTGGGAATCTGCTGTTCCGGCCCCTGGCCGGTCTCGGCCACCTGTTTCATCGCCTCGAACAGATCCCGGCGCACATCAGAGGACGCGGCCTGCTTGCGGCTCTCATCCAGCCGCCCCCGGTACTGCAGTTGCAGGTCGGCGTTGAAACCAAAGAAGTCGGGGGTGCAGACGGCGCCATAGGCCCGGGCCACCTCCTGGGTTTCGTCATACAGATAAGGGAAAGGAAACTGGAACTCCCCCGCCACCCGGACCATGTTCTCGAACGAATCCTCGGCGTATTCCGCCGGGTCGTTGGACATGATGGCAACGCTGTTGACACCGTGCGCCTGCAGCTCCCGGGTGTCTCTCACAATCCGGTCCAGCACCGCCTTCACATAGGGGCAGTGATTGCAGATGAACATCACCAGCAGACCCTTGCGGCCACGGCAATCCTGCAGCGTCCAGCGCTTTCCATCAACGCCGCGGAGTTCGAAATCGATGGCCGGCCGGCCAAAATCGCATACCGGAGTTTCCAGGGAAACCATGCATACCCTCCTCTTTCGGATCATTCCCAACGGGGATCGTAGTCAAGCTATCTAGATGATTGTACGCCATCAGACGGGGAAATAACCACCTCGCTGCCAACACGGAAACCGGGACTCTTTACAAATTCCGATTGACAAAAACGGTGTTCGATGCATAATTTGCGGGTCTTTGAGACGTTTGGCGCCGATTTGATCTCAGATTGCGGGCGCTTGATAAATGCGGCTAAAGCGTTGAGTGGAGCACTCTTCAGGAAACCCGCCCATGCTTTTATGCCAGGCGGGTTTTTTATTTTCTAACCTATTATTAAGGTTCAAGGGTAACCAGAGACCATGAGCGATTATCTTTTCACCTCCGAATCCGTATCCGAGGGACACCCGGACAAGATGGCAGACCAGATCTCCGATGCGGTCCTCGATGCCATCCTGGACCAGGACCCCAACCCTGAGCACGCCCGCGTCGCCTGCGAGACCATGGTCAAGACCGGCGTCGTCATCGTTGCCGGCGAGATCAGCACCTCTGCCTGGGTAGACCTGGACGAACTGGTGCGGAAGGTGATCTGTGAGATCGGCTACACCAGCTCGGACGTGGGCTTCGACGGCAGTACCTGTGCCGTCATGTCCCTGATCGGCAAGCAGTCCAGCAATATCGCCCAGGGGGTCGACCGTTCCGCGCCCGAGGAGCAGGGCGCAGGGGACCAGGGGCTGATGTTCGGCTACGCCTGTAACGAGACCGATGTGTTGATGCCTGCCCCTATCACCTATGCCCATCGATTGGTGCAGCGCCAGTCGGAGATGCGCCGGGAGAAGGTACTCCCCTGGCTGCGACCGGACGCCAAGAGTCAGGTCACCTTCCGCTATGAAGACGGAGTCATCGCCGGTATCGATGCTATCGTGCTCTCCACCCAGCACGACGAAGGGATCGAGTACGCCCACCTGCAGGAAGCGGTGATGGAGAACATCATCAAGCCGGTTCTGCCAGCCGAGTGGCTGACCAAGGATACCCGCTATCACATCAACCCGACCGGCTCGTTCGTGATCGGTGGCCCGGTGGGCGACTGTGGCCTCACTGGCCGCAAGATCATCGTCGACACCTACGGTGGCATGGCCCGCCATGGTGGCGGCGCCTTCTCGGGCAAGGACCCCTCCAAAGTGGACCGTTCCGCGGCTTACGCCGGCCGCTATGTGGCCAAGAATATCGTGGCGGCCGGACTGGCGGACCGTTGCGAGATCCAGGTCTCCTATGCCATCGGTGTCGCCCAACCCACCTCCATCTCCATCGACACCTTTGGCACCGCCCGGATCGAAGAGGAGAAGATCGAGCGCCTGGTCAGAGAGCATTTCGACCTGCGTCCCTGGAGCATCCTGCAGATGCTGGATCTGATCCGCCCCATCTACCGCAAGACGGCCTCCTACGGCCATTTTGGTCGGGAGGAGCCAGAGTTCACCTGGGAACGCACCGACAAGGCGGAACTGCTGCGGGACGCGGCGGGAGTCTGAGGACAGAGGACAGAGGACAGAGGACAGAGGACAGAGGACAGAGGACAGAGGACAGAGGACAGAATAGGATCATGGCGGATTCCCAAAGGTTCCCAGGTTTCTATAATTCTATAGAGGCTCTTGCAAAACTATTAAATCCCCCTCTCCCTGGGGGGAGAGGGGGCGTTTTGCAAGAACCTCTCTATATTCTGAATTCTATTTCCCCCCTCCTGAGGAGCGTTGCAACCCCGCTACTAAATCCTGCGACATCTGTCAGGTTTAATCTGCACAACAGGCAGATTTAGTAGCGGGGCCAGGCTCAGGGGGCTTACTTTGCTCGAACGGCGCTCGGTTTTTTCGGAGACTGAATCATGAACGCTGCAGTAGACGACAATTTTACTGATTTCAAGGTGGCCGATCTCTCCCTGGCAGAATGGGGACGTAAAGAGATCGCCATCGCCGAGACCGAGATGCCGGGTCTGATGGCCCTGCGGGCGAAATATGGCGAGGAAAAGCTCCTGAGAGGGGCGCGCATCGCCGGCAGCCTGCACATGACCATCCAGACCGCGGTGCTGATCGAGACTCTGGTCGAACTGGGTGCCGAGGTGCGCTGGGCCTCCTGCAACATCTTCTCCACCCAGGATCATGCGGCCGCTGCCATTGCGGCCGATGGTATCCCGGTCTATGCCTTCAAGGGCGAAAGCCTGAAGGAGTACTGGGCCTTTACCCACCGCATCATGGAGTGGGCGGACGGCGGCACCCCAAACATGCTCCTGGACGACGGCGGCGATGCCACCCTGCTGATTCACCTGGGGAGCAAGGCGGAGCAGGAGCCGTCGCTGCTGGACCACCCCTCCAGCGAGGAAGAGGAGGTGCTGTACGCCGCGATCCGGGAACGCCTGGCGGAACAGCCCGGCTGGTACTCTAATATTCTCAAGAACATAAAGGGGGTGACGGAAGAGACCACCACCGGTGTCCACCGCCTGTACCAGATGGAGGAGCAGAACGACCTCCCCTTCCCCGCCTTCAACGTCAACGACTCGGTGACCAAGTCCAAGTTCGACAATCTCTACGGCTGCCGCGAGTCTCTGGTGGACGGCATCAAGCGTGCCACCGATGTGATGGTGGCGGGGAAGATCGCCCTGGTACTGGGTTACGGCGACGTGGGCAAGGGCTGCGCTCAGTCTTTGAAGGGGCTTGGCGCCACCGTCTGGGTCACCGAGATAGACCCGATCTGTGCCCTGCAGGCGGCGATGGAGGGCTACCGGGTGGTGGATATGGCAGAGGCGTGCAGCCAGGCCGATATCTTCGTCACCGCCACCGGCAACTATCACGTGATCAAACATGACCACATGGCCGCCATGAAGAATCAGGCCATCGTCTGTAACATCGGCCACTTCGACAACGAGATCGACTGCGCCAGCCTGAATCAGTACCCGTGGGAAAACATCAAACCCCAGGTGGATCACATCATCTTTCCCGATGGCAAGCGCATCATCCTGCTGGCCGAGGGACGCCTGGTGAACCTGGGCTGCGCCACCGGCCACCCGAGTTTCGTCATGTCGAACTCCTTCACCAACCAGACCCTGGCGCAGATGGAGCTGTTCAACAACCCGGGGAAATACGAAAAACGGGTCTACGTGCTACCCAAGCGACTGGATGAAGAGGTGGCCCGCCTGCATCTGCAGAAGATCGGGGCCAGACTCACCACCTTGAGCAAGGAGCAGGCGGATTACATTGGCGTGCCGGTGGACGGGAGGGTACTCATCAACGAGGGGCGGGGGATTAAAGGCGAAATCATGCCGGTGTTTATTCGCGAGGCGCAGGGGTACGATTTGGTGGGGAGCCTGGACATTGAACAGTGGACATTGAACAGTGATGATTGAAGAGTGAACAGTGAACATTGAAC
>JAUXBK010000092.1 GCA_030619405.1 Sedimenticola sp.
AGTCAGCACCGGACCAGGCCGTTCTCGACCTCCTCCCGTTTCTCCCGACCCTCCAGCACCTCGATCAGCTCCAGGGCAAAGTCCATGGCGGTACCGGGGCCACGGGAGGTGATCACCCTGTCGTCCCGGATCACCGGTTTCTGACCCACCTTTACCTGGGGCAGCTCCAAGCCATCCAGTACTCCCGGGTAGGCGGTGGCCTGGTGCCCATCCAACAGGCCTGCGCTGGCCAGCACCTTGGGCGCGGCACATATCGCGGCGGTGTACTTGCCTTCGTCACGCATCCGTTGCAGCAGGGTTCGAATTCGGGGGTCACGATCCAGGTGATCCGCCCCCGGCAGGCCACCGGGCAGCACGATCATGTCGAAGGCTTCGTCCATCACCTCCGCCAAGGAGGTATCCGGCAGCAGCGTGACCCCGCGGCTGGCGGTGACCGGGCCCGCCTCCAGTCCGGCGGTGACCACTTCCACACCAGCCCGGCGTAGCAGGTCGATGACGGTTACGGCTTCGAGTTCCTCGCAACCTTGAGCGAGGGGGACGAGGGTGCGTGCCATTACGGCTGCCTCCTTTGTAGTGGGATCAATAGTATGTCATACCGTTGCCCATATCTCGCTTTTCGTAGATGTTTACGAACAGAAAGAGGGCCGCGGATTGACGCGGATCAAACACGGATTGATCCGCGTTAATCCGCGGCTAAATGTCTTTATGATCCCGTGAGCGGTTACATAGCGACACCCACTCGAAATTCAACCCTCGCCCTTCTGCCCGAGAATGTAGAGTCCCTTGAGGAGATTCAGTGCCTCGTTCAGCTGATAGTCCTTCTCGACCAGTGGCAATCCATTCTTGCCATTCCCGTTCTTCTTGCCCGACCCCGACTTCCCGCCAGTCTCTGCCGCCCCCTTATCCAGGTGTCCGGTCAAGTCCGCCTCCTTGAGACGACCTACTTTCGACTGTTTTACACCGCTTATCTTGACGTTGGACAGGGAGATATCGGGCGTGATCCCCTCCGCCTGGATGGAGCGTCCGGAAGGGGTGAAATAACGGGCGGTAGTCAGCTTGATCCCAGAGTGCTGATTCACCGGTATGATGGTCTGGACCGAGCCTTTGCCAAAGGTCTGGCTGCCCATGATGATTGCGCGTCTGTGGTCCTGCAGGGCACCGGCCACGATTTCCGAGGCGGAGGCGGAACCCCCATTGACCAGCACCACCAGCGACGCGCCCGCCAGTACGTCGTCCGGGGCGGCGGTAAAATTGAGCCGGGAATCCTCGCTACGACCCTGGGTGTAGACGATGATGCCGTCACTCAGAAAGGCATCGCTCACTGCCACTGCCCCGTTCAGCACCCCACCCGGGTTGTTGCGCAAATCAAGGACCAGCCCCTTCAATCGACCCCCTGACCGCTGCTTGAGTTTACTGAGCTCCTGCAACATATCTTCAGTGGTGCGTGACTGGAAGTGAGAGATACGGAGGTAGCCGAACCCCTCATCCAGCATCCGGCCCCTGACCGAAGCCACTTTGATCACCGCCCGTTCGATCTCGATCTTGATCGGCTTCTCCACCTCATCCCGGACGATCGTGAGCGTGACAGTTGAACCCGGGCGACCGCGCATCAGCTTCACCGCTTCGTCCAGCCTCATGCCCTTTATCGGGTGGTCATCGAGCCGGATGATCAGATCACCGGCCTTGACCCCGGCCTTCTGTGCCGGCGTGTCATCGATGGGGGAGATCACCTTGACGAAACCATCCTCCATCCCCACCTCGATACCCAGTCCGCCAAACTCGCCGCTGGTACCGACCTGCAGTTCCTTGAATTCCGCTGCATTGAGGTAAGAGGAGTGGGGGTCGAGACCGGAGAGCATGCCGCGGATCGCAAACTCCAGAAGCTCACGGTCATCCACCGGTTCCACGTAATCCTGTTTGATGCGCCCGAAGATCTCTGCGAAGGCCCGAAGTTCCTGCATCGGCAGTTTTCCCGCCTCTTCCCTCTCTGCCGCATCCTTAGCGGTTACATTGCCGAGCGCCAGACACAGGACGAGTGCCAAACCGAAAAAAGGCTTCTGTTTCATACGTTGAATCACCATTCTCAATTCTAAGGGTTATTCGGGTTTTCGTGGCAGTGATCTCGGGCGTCACTCCAGTCAGTTGCGTCTGCACCACTTGCGTGGATCGACCGCATTCCCCTTGTAACGAACCGCGAAGTAGAGGCCGGGGCTGGAATGGCCGCCACTGTTGCCTGCCGATGCCACCGGCTCGCCGGTCTCCACCCACTCACCGGCCTCCTTGAACAGGCTCTGGTTGTGGCCGTACAGGCTCATGTAACCATCACCATGGTCGATGATCAACAACAGCCCAAACCCCCGCAACCAGTCGGAGAAGGCAACACGCCCATGATAGACTGCCCCTATCTCCCTGCCCTCGGGGGCGGAGATCATCACGCCGTCCCACTTCAGATTACCCGCCCTGCGGCTGCCGAAACGCGCTTTGATCCTGCCCTTTACCGGCCACCGGAGCTTGCCCCGCATCCGCTTGAAAGGCTCCAGATCCACCCCCTCCATGGGCAGATTGACCAACTGCTCCTGCAGCTCCTTGATGACGTTCTGCAACCGCCGGGCATCCTGCACCAGACGACTCAGCTGCTGACCCTTGTTCTTTATCTCCTGGTTCAGGACCGTTACCACCTGCTGGCGTAACTCTCGGGTCTGCTCCAGCCGCTGCCGCTGCTCCAGCTCGCGGGCCTGCAGCGCCAACAGCCGTTGCTCCTCGTCCGCGATCTCTTTTGCGCTCCCGCGCAGCCGTTCCAACATATCGCCGATCCGGACCATCTGCTCGGTACGGGCGCGGTTGAAATAATCGTAATACACCATCATCCGACTGACCACGGCCGGATCCTGCTGGTTGAGCAGGATCTTCAATCGTTCCTGCCGCCCCATGGCGTAAGCCGCCCGCAACTGCTGTGCCAGCGCCTGCCGCTGCAGGTCCAGTCTGTTCTGCTGTCGCTGCTGCTGCTTCTCCAGTGCGGCGAGACGTGCCCGCTGCTGTTGCAGGCGCCCCGCCAGCATCCGCAGGCGCTGACCGGTCTGGCCAATCCGCTCTTCCGTCGCCTGCAGCTCCTTCATCAATGCCTGCTGGCGCGTCTCGCTGGAACTCAACTCCCCCTTCAACTGCCCGATCCGGTTGCGTACCTGGTCCAGTTCGCTCTCCCGGCCTTTCAGGTCCGGCTCTTCACCGGCTGTTGCGGGGCCGGCCAGGCTCAGGCAGAACAACAACAAAAACCCTCTCTGGATAAGAGGGGGGACCCCCCACTCTGCCTGGTTTGATCCCGGCCCCGATCGCGACACCCCCTCAGGCAACCTGCTCCCCGTCACTTGCCAGCCGTACCAGATTATGCCCCTTCATCTCCGGAGGCTGAGACAGACCCATGATGTGCAGCAGGCTCGTTGCGACATCGCACAACGCCCCGTTCTCCCGTATCTCTGCAGGGCGCCCCACGTAGATCAAGGGCACCGGATTACGGGTGTGGGCCGTGTGCGGCTGGTGGTTCTCGGGGTCCTCCATCTGCTCCGCATTGCCATGATCCGCCGTAATCAGCAGCTCGCTCCCCGCCCGGTGACAGGCGGCCACCACCCGGCCCAGGCACTGATCCAGGGTCTCGATGGCCCGGACTGCAGCCTTCAGATTCCCGGTATGGCCAACCATGTCCGAGTTGGCATAGTTGCAGATGATCGCCTGATACTCGCCACTTTCGATGGCGGCCACCAGATGATCGGTCACCTCGGGGGCGCTCATATCCGGTTTTTCATCGTAAGTTGCCACCTTGGGAGAGGGAACCAGGATCCGGTCCTCACCCTCGAACGGCTCTTCCCGTCCGCCGTTAAAGAAGAAGGTGACATGGGCATACTTCTCCGTTTCTGTCAGCCGCAGCTGATGCAGTCCCAGCCCGGAGATGTACTGACCGAAGGTATTGTGCAGCCGCACGGGCGGAAAGGCGACGGGTATGTCGAACTCCTCATTGTACTGGGTCAGGCTGACGAAGCTGCTCAGTCGCGGGGTCAGCTTACGCTGAAACCCGGCAAAATCCGTTTCGATGAAAGTACGCGTCAGTTCCCGCGCCCGGTCAGAGCGATAGTTCATAAACATGACGACGTCACCATCCTGGATCCTGACCGGTTCCGTGCCCGGTGGAACAATGGCCGTGGGTTTTACAAACTCATCGGTCTCACCCCGTTCGTAAGCCATCTGCAGCGCACTGGCGGCATCCACTGACTGGAACTCTCCCCGTCCCTGAGTCAACAGGTCATAGGCCTTCTCCACCCGCTGCCAGCGGTTGTCCCGATCCATGGCGTAGAACCGACCCACGATGGAAGCGATACGGCCCCTGCCCAGCTCTTTGAACAGGGACTCCAGCAACGCCAGAGAGGCGCTTGCGCTCTTCGGAGGCATGTCACGCCCGTCCAGGAACGCGTGCACGAATACCCGCTCTGCACCCCGACCCACCGCTAGTTTCGCCATGGCATGGATATGCTCCTCGTGACTGTGAACCCCACCCGGGGAGAGTAACCCGAGGATATGCACCGCACCGCCTTCCTGCTTCGCCATATCCACCGCATCCGTGAGGGTCCGGTTGGTGAAAAAGGAGCCGGTTCTGACCGCGCGGCTCACCCGGGTAAACTCCTGATAAACCACCCTCCCTGCCCCCAGGTTGAGGTGGCCCACTTCAGAGTTGCCCATCTGACCCGCGGGGAGTCCAACCTCCGCACCCGAGGTGGTGATCAGGTTGTGGGGATACTCTCTCCAGAGTCGGTCCCATACCGGTTTTCTGGCACTCGCAATGGCGTTACTCTCACGATCCTCCCGGTATCCCCAACCGTCAAGAATAATCAAAACCGCAGGTATAACTTTGGCTGCCATTGCTCGCCACACCCTCGAATCTGGGTGGAATCACCACCCGCCTTTATAACTTATTGAAAAACCGTGATATTAAACCATCTTTATCGCTTCATGAGAACCACGCCCCGCTATCATACAGGCCCGGGCAGTGGATCTTGCAGAAAAAAACAGCCATTTCCCTCAGAGAGACATTGAAAATAATCCGGTTTTTGCGTAAAAACAGTTTATTATTGTATTAGTCTGCATTAAAAATGGCGACCGCATGGAACAAAAGTTTGGCAATCTGAAAAATTCGATGCTCGAATCCGAGTCCTCCCTGGATGACGATATCGGAACCCTGGCGACCGACGATGCGGATATCGAGCGTGCCTCCCGCTCGCTCAAGGCGATGTCCCATCCACTCCGTCTCAAGATCCTCTGTACCCTCGGTGACGAAGAGGTGAGCGTGCAGGATATCGTCGATAAAGTGGGGACCTCTCAGAGCAACATCTCCCAGCATCTGGCGATTCTCCGGGATAAAGGCATTCTTGGCTCCCGCAAAGATGCCAACCGGGTATTCTACCGGGTCAGTGACACCCGCACCCTGGAGTTGATCCGTATGATGAGACAGGTGTTCTGCACCCACGACTACTAAATCACCGGGCAGCGGGCCTGCAACCCCTCCGGCAAGGGAGGGGGATTCATTGCATCTGCCGGATAGTATGGCACCGCCGCCTGGGTTAGAATGCCCCGCTGAATAGCCAACAGCGCCGGGAACCCCCTCACGGAAACATATGGAACAGTACCTCGAATTTGCCACCAACCACCTGCTTCTCGTTATCGCACTGTTCGTGGTACTGGGCCTGCTGGCCTACAACCTGCTGCTCGGCGGAGACAAGGCGTCCATACCGCCCAACAGGGCAACCGGGCTGATCAACCACGAGGATGCGATAGTGGTGGACGTCCGTTCGATCGCCGATTTCTCCTCCGGACACATCATCAACGCCTTGAATATTCCCGCCAATGGCCTGAAAAACCAACTCAAGCGTCTGGAAAAGTACAAAGACAGGCCGCTCATCGTCGTCTGTCGTTCCGGAGGGCAATCAGCTGCCGCCTGTAAGGAGTTGCGCACGGCGGGGTTCGAAAAAGTGTACAACCTGGGGGGTGGCATACTGGCCTGGCAGAGTGATAATCTGCCAATCAGCCATAAAAAATAGGCCCTCACAAACAACACCGGGACAGTCAAAATGAGCGACACCAAACAAGCGAACGAAACACCGCGGGAATTCGCCCTGCAGCGGATCTATGTGAAGGATATCTCCTTCGAGACCCCCAACTCCCCCACCATATTCACTGAACAGTGGAACCCTGAGTCCAACCTCAATCTGAACAGCAGTGTCAACAAGCTGGACGACAACACCTATGAAGTGGTGCTGACGATCACCGTCACCACCAAGGCTGGCGACAAGACCGCCTTCCTGGTCGAGGTGCAGCAGGCCGGCGTCTTTGCGATCAGTGGTTTTCCGGATAACGAAATGGGGCATATGATGGGGGCCTATTGCCCCAATCTGCTGTTTCCCTATGCGCGCGAGGTGGTCTCGGACCTGGTGAGCAAAGGCAGCTTCCCACAGCTGCTGTTGACCCCGGTCAACTTCGATGCCCTCTACGCCCAACACCTGCAAGAGGTGCAGCGAAAGGCAGCAGAGGCCGGTGGGAGCGAAACCGAGCAGACTCACTGATATTGATCTCTCTCAGACCTGACATCGCCATCCTCGGTGCCGGCTCCTGGGGCTCGGCGCTGGCCATGCTGCTGGGCCGAAACGGCGCCAGGGTCAGGCTCTGGGGCCATCTCAGGGAGGAGATGGAACAGCTGGAGCGGGATGGGGAGAACCAGCATTTTCTGCCCGGTATTCCGTTTCCACCGGAAGTAACGTTCACGGCAGATCTTTCGCAGGCGATCAGCGGTGCCGATGAAGTGCTGCTGGTGGTACCGAGCCACGCCTTCCGTCATGTGCTGGAACAGGTACAACCTCTGCTCGACACCGATACCAGCCTCAGCTGGGCTACCAAGGGCCTGGACCCTCACAGTGGCAAACTGCTGCATCAGGTGGCCCGGGAACTGCTGGGAGAGCAGCACCCCATTGCCGTGATATCCGGCCCCAGTTTTGCCGGCGAGGTGGCCCGCGGCCTGCCCACCGCCGTCACGATCGCCTCCAGTTCCCCCCGCCATGGACAGCGCCTCGCCGGTTATCTGCACTCGGACACCTTCCGCCCCTACACCAGTGACGACCTGACCGGTCTCGAAGTTGGCGGTGCCGCCAAGAATGTGATGGCCATCGCCGCCGGCATCTCCGACGGCCTCGGCTACGGTGCCAACGCCCGCGCGGCCCTGATCACCCGAGGACTGGCAGAGGTGATGCGCCTGGGATTGGCCCTGGGCGGAAAACAGGAGACATTCATGGGGCTGGGTGGCATGGGCGATCTGGTGCTCACCTGCACCGACGACCAGTCCCGCAACCGCCGCATGGGGCTGGCCCTGGCCCGGGGCCTCAGCATCGATCAGGCCCTGAAGGAGATCGGCCAGGAGGTGGAGGGGGTGATGACAGCCCAGGAGATCCGCTCCAGGGCCCAGGCCCTCGGCGTGGAGATGCCCATCACCGAGCAAACCTGGAAAGTCCTCTATCAGGGACTGGCGCCCGAGGCAGCGGTGCGGGCACTGCTGGAGCGACGCCACCGGACGGAAGCGGGATGAAGGCAGGTACTAGGTACTAGGTACTGCAGAAGTATAACGCTTAGTATTTCCTGAATATTAGCGGCGAATACTGGCCTGGTCTCAAGTATCCTGTAGCGCAAAATCCTGCTGGCGCCAGGCCTCGTAGAGTATCACTGCCACGGCGTTCGAGAGATTGAGGCTGCGGTTGCCGGGCTGCATGGGGATGCGGATTACACGCTCCGGGGGCAGGGTGTCGAGCAGCGACTGGGGCAGGCCGCGGGTCTCAGGACCGAACAGCAGGTTGTCCCCCGGCTGATAGCGCACATCGCTGTAGCGGGTTCTGCCCCGGGTGGAACAGGCGAACAGCCGCCCTTCGCTGCCTTCGAGAAACGCCGCCAGATCTTCATATTCACGCAGGCAGGTCAAATCGTGATAGTCGAGGCCGGCCCGGCGCAGTTGCTTGTCCTGCAGCAGAAAGCCCAGCGGATGAATCAGGTGAAGGATGCTGCCTGTATTGGCACAGAGGCGTATGATATTGCCGGTGTTGGGGGGAATCTCCGGCTGGTAGAGTGATATGTGAAACATCCCTCTCCTCTAAAATGTGGAATTGCTTCAATGACGACAATCACCGATTCACCCCTGGCGGTCGATTTCTGCGGTATGCACTTCGACAGACCGCTGGTGCTGCTCTCGGGCTGTGTCGGGTTCGGGGAGGAGTATACCCGAGTGAAGGGCTTTTCCAACCGGGATGCGGGCGCGGTCTGCCTCAAGGGTACTACCCTTGAACCCCGTCTCGGTAACCCGCCACACCGGGTGTACGAAACACCCGACGGTATGCTCAATGCCATCGGACTGCAGAACCCGGGGGTGGACAAAGTCGTCAATGAGATCCTGCCGACCCTCGATTTCGGCGAGACCCGCTTCATCGCCAACGTCTCCGGCTCCACTGTGGAAGAGTACGCGCAGGTAACCCGCCGCTTCGACGACTCACCCATCGATGCCATCGAGATCAATATCTCCTGCCCCAATGTGAAGGAGGGTGGTGTCGCCTTCGGCAATGACCCTGAGATGTCAGCCCGTGTGGTGGCGGCATGCCGACAGGCTACCCGAAAACCATTGATCACCAAACTTTCTCCCAACCAGACCGATATCGCAGAGAATGCCCGCCGCTGCATCGAGGCAGGCACCGATGGGTTTGCGGTGATCAACACCCTGATGGGGATGGCCATCGACATCGAAAGTCGGACACCCGTGATCGGCAACAATCAGGGCGGGCTCTCAGGCCCGGCGATAAAACCGGTGGCCCTGCTGAAGGTCCAGCAGGTATACCAGGTTTGCCGCGAATACCAGATCCCCATCATCGGTCAGGGCGGAGTAACCACCGCTGCCGACGCGATCGAGTTTCTGATTGCTGGCGCCAGCGCCGTGGGGATAGGCACGGCCCTGTTCTACGATCCTCTGGTCTGCCGCAGGATCAATCAAGGGATCAGCGAGTACCTGCAACGCCATCAGTTGGCCTCAGTTACCCGGTTGACCGGCAGCCTGCGGTTGAATGTCCCTGGCCAGTACCGCTGTGGCTGCTGATAAATTCCTGGTGGTCGCCGAATCACCGGGACCTAGGTGTAAATCAAAGTCACTTGAACTTTTGGAATGGCCGTTAAAGCTGAATGCGCTTGAGACTTGATCTTCTGAAAAAGGGGAACGTCCGCTTACGACCCA
>JAUXBK010000128.1 GCA_030619405.1 Sedimenticola sp.
ATCTCGGCAATTGCTCCTGCATTGCTCTCGGCTTTGGCTCCTGCGTCGCTCTACCTCCCCCATCCATGGGGTCGTACCTCCTGCAGTCGTCGGCCATACGCCGGGTATTGCACGAGGGACAAGCCTCGCGACCCTTGCAAGAGAACGCAATGCGAAAGTCGTGGCCGCACGCCTTGCACCGCGCCCTGGCAAATCCGTGCGCCAAGATGCCACACTCGAGATATTTGCGGAAATCACGCTCCACGTAGACTGGGACGCCGTTGCCCGTGGGATCCTCCCAGCAAACCCCATTGGAATTCCTATCCTTTAGTCGTGGTGTTTAGGAATTAGAACAGCATAGTGTCAGTATGAACAGTATGAACAAATCGGCACAGAGTGATTATTATCTTTTTATAATCATTTTTATAATCAAAACATCGTCGAGATAGTCCTTAAAAATTGAGTCGTAAGTTACCACGCGTAAAGCTTCGCACTTTGCCTGAGCAATCAGTAAGCGATCGAAAGGGTCTTTATGGTGAGCAGGCAATTCGAGGATGGTCTGGGTATGATAGGGCGTAATATTTAGTCACTGAAACCCCTGCGATTCAATGTCCTTGGCGATTTGAGTAGAAGGTAGAGGCATTTTACCCAAACCATTTTTGATTGCCATTTCCCATACTGCAACCGAGCTGACGAGGCCACCTTCAGTTTGAATTTTCTCGATGCAAGAGTCGTCTTTGAGCACCCCCATCATCCAGTCATAAATAATACAGGTATCAAGTAGCAGAGGCATTATCGCTCCCAGAAAAGAGGAGCTCTATCTCGGTATTAGTTTCGGAGGAGTCCCAGTCAATGCTAGGCTCTATTTGGTTTTTCCATATGCCAGGTGGACTTACCTTAGGAGCTGTATATTTTATGAGTTTAACAACCGGGCGACCATTCCGAGCAATAACAATCTCTTCGCCTTTTTCTGCCGCGACGATTAAACTGGATAAGTTATTTTTAGCCTGGAATATATTGATTTGCATAATGACTGATCTTTGCAAGTAAGTTATAGCCAACCTTAGCTAATATTATATTTTTTGTCAAAAATCTGAACAAAAACACATGAAGGGGTCATGTAATGCAGGCATCCAGGTCCTTCAGAATCCCGTTCTCTATATTATAGATCCACCCGTGAATGGCGAGCTCTATGCCGCGCTTCCAGGCATTTTGCACGATGGTGGTATTACAGACATTCGATACCTGCTCTTTTACATTGAGTTCGCACAGCAGATCCAACTTCTCTTCATGCCCCAGTCCCCGTAACTCTTCGACATTCAAACGGCCGACATCCTTAATGTGGCGCAGCCAGTTGTCGATGAGCCCATGCTCCGTCCGGTCCATCGCTGCCTTTATGCCACCGCACCCGTAATGACCGCAGACTATGATGTGCTTTACCTTCAGCACATCGACAGCGTACTGAATTACCGACAGACAATTCAGATCCGTGTGGACCACGACATTCGCAATGTTGCGGTGAACGAACACCTCACCGGGCGGCAGATCGACGATCTGATTGGCCGGCACCCGGCTGTCTGAACAGCCAATCCAGAGATACTCGGGAGCCTGCTGCCGGGAGAGTTTCGAGAAAAAACCAGGCTCTTTCCGTTTGATTTCGTCAGCCCACTCCAGGTTTCTATCGAACAGATGCTTCAGTAGCTTCACAACACGGATTCCCCCTTGTCGATTTCTGCAGCACGGGATTCAGGATACAACCAACACACACAATAGTTGGCTTCTCATGCGAAGCAAGGAAGCAAGTGTATCAGTCAGAGGAGAGTATCGGCAGCTATTATTCAGAGACTGCGTACAACCCGGGAAGAGATCTCTTCGATGGACTGGCGGGTGGTGTCCATCGGCTTCAACCCGAGTTTTCGGAACAGCTGCTCCGCCTGCTGGACTTCGCTGCGGCAACGGGGGAGCGAGGCGTAGCCGCTGCCCCGGCGACGTTCCTCACGGATGTGGTGCAGACGGAAGGGGTCGATGGTGAGCGCTACCAGTTTGTCCCGGTTGTCCAGCAGTGCCTGGGGCAAGTGTCCCTTTTCGAAGTCCTCTTCGGTCAGGGGGTAGTTGGCGGCACGGAGCTCGAAGTGCATCGCCATGTAGAGGCAGGTGGGTGTCTTGCCGGAGCGGGAGACACCGATCAGGATCACATCCGCCTGGCTGAATTTGTCCAGCCTCGCCCCATCGTCGTTGGCCATGGCAAAGTTGATGATGCTCATCCGGTGCTCGTAGGAGTCGCCGTTGACGATGCCGTGGGAGAGCCCGCTCTTGCCGCTCGGGCCCACCCCCAGCTCTTTGGAGAGGGGTCCGATGAAGGTGTCGAACAGCTCGAGGTAGAGACAGGCAGTGGCCTTCAGACACTCCCGGATATCGGTCTTCGGCATGGTGGCGAAGATGATGGGACGCATCTCACCCTTGACCATCAAACCATCGATCCGTGCCGCCAGATTCCCCGCCTTCTCCATGTTGTTGATGTAGGGCATGTAGATGGTACGGAAGGCCTCCGCCTGCTCGAATTGCGATAGCAGGCTGTGGCCCAGGGTGGCGGCTGTGATACCGGTACTCTCGGAGACGAAGAAGACGCTGCGCTGTGGACCGCCTCGGGGATCGCCCGGATGAATCAGCTTCATTCCGCGCCTCGCGCCTCGCGGTTGCGGCAACTATTGCCGCTGCTGCAGGCACAGTTGCCGCCGCAGCCACCCCCCTCCTCCCGATGCGCACCGAACTCCGGGTGGCGCCGGGAGAACTGTCGCGCCAGGTGCTGCACCACGATCCATCCCAGCAGCATGAGCAGTATCAGGGCACTGGCAATCAGATAATCAAGCATGGGAACTCCCCAGGCCGGCGAAGCCCATAAACGCCAGCGACAGCAGACCCGCCAGCATCAGGCTCATGGCCGCCCCCTGGCTGACGGTCGGGACCCGGGCCAGCTCCAGCTTCTCCCGCAGCCCGGACATCAGCATCAGGGCCAGGGTGAAGCCGACGCCGGCGCCGATGCTGAAGGCCAGGCTCTGAATGAAGTTGTATTCACGAAAGGTCTGGAACAGGGCCAGTCCCAGGATGGCGCAGTTGGTGGTGATCAGGGGCAGAAAGATGCCCAGGGCCCGGAACAGACCCGGGCTGAACTTCTTCAGCGCCATCTCCACCAGCTGCACCGCGGAGGCGATCACCGCAATGTAGCTGATGAGGCGCAGAAATTCGATATCGAAACGCACCAGCAGCAGATTGATGCCGTAGGCGCAGACCGAGCTGACCAGCATCACGAACATGGTCGCCAGCCCCATGTTCCAGGCGGTCTCCTTCTTGGCCGAGACCCCCAGGAAGGGGCAAATGCCGAGAAACAGCGCCAGCACGAAGTTGTTGACGATGGCGGCGTTGAGAAAGATGAACTGGACTGAATCAGGATCCATGGGCGGTCGCTCCCTCCGACTGCAGCGTACGGCGTTCCCGGCGCTGCTTCAGCCACTCGAACAGCAGCAGCCAGCTGCCGAGTACGAAGAATCCCCCCGGCGGCAGGATCATCACCACCCAGGGCTGGAAATCGGGGCTGAATACCGGATAGCCGAGTATGCTCCCCGCCCCCAGCAGTTCCCTCACCGTGCCCAGACAGAGCAGCGCGATGGTGAACCCGACCCCCATACCCAGGGCATTGACCACCGCCGCCCCCACCCGCTGCCGGGAGGCGTAGGCCTCGGCCCGCCCCAGGATGACGCAGTTGACCACGATCAGCTGGATGAAGGCCCCGAGGGAGTTGTAAAGATCCAGACTGATGGCCTGGATGGCGTAATCCACCATGGTGACGAAGGTGGCAATGATGATGATATAGGTGGCGATACGCACTTCCCGGGGGATCATCTTCCGCAGCAGGGAGACCAGGGTACCGGAGGCCACCAGCACGAACAGGGTGGCCAGACCCATGGCGATGGCGTTGAGGGTGGAGTTGGTCACCGCCAGTACCGGGCACATGCCCAGCAGCATGACGAACACCGGGTTCTCCTCCCAGATGCCCCGCAGGAAGGTATCCAGGGTGACCTGCTCCTGTTTATGGGGTGCCGTTGTCATGATTCATCGGGCCTCTCTGCTGACACCACCTCCTGCCTGAACCCGGCAAGGTGGCGTTGGATCAGGGGAAACATACGCGCTCCGCTGGCATCGATCATCCGGCCTATCGCTTTGGAGGAGATGGTCGCTCCGGAGATGGCATCGATCTGCCACGGCTCGGTCTTGCTGCCGTGCTTCACCGCGACGATGGCGTGGGCAAGCCCTTCCCGCGCCTCGTTCAGTGTACCGTCCAGGCCATAGAAGTTGCGCAGGAAGTCGGGATCGTAGGCGATCTTGTCCCCCAGCCCCGGAGTCTCGGTCATCTTCAATACCTTGATCCCGGTGACGCACTCGCACTTCGGGCTGTAGCCATAGAGGATGCGGATCACGTCCTGATAGCCGGGGGCTGCCGCCTCCAGGGCGATGCCCTGGAGTTCACCCTTGCTGTTGTAGGCGGCGTAGACCGTCTCCCCCTTTGCCTTCCGCCCGAAGGGAGAGATGCCCTCCGGGCCGAGGACGAAGTCCTTTCGGGAGACCGCATTGGGCACCACCTGGAACACCGCCTTCTCGATGGCGATACGCTTATTCTCCGCAATGATCGGCCGGGTCCACTGGAACACCAGCACCACCAGAAAGCCGGAGATCATGGCGATGCCCCCCAGGGTGCGCAGCATCGCCAGGCTGGAGGTCTGGGAACGGAGCTGCACGCTTTCGTTCACGGGCGCTCCTCCTGCCGCCGGACCCCGTACACCCGCGGCTGGGTCACCGAATCGATCAGGGGCGTCAGGACGTTGCCGATCAGGATCGCGTACATCACCCCCTCGGTCAGCCCGCCGAACAGGCGGATCATCACCGTCAGAAAACCGATGGAGAAACCGTAGAGCCAGATCCCCCGGGGGGTCAGGGGCGAGCCCACCATGTCACTGGCCATGAACATGGCGCCCAGCATCAGACCGCCGGAGAGGATCATGAACTGGGGTGACGGGTAGATCTCCGGCGCGGCCAGGTAAAACGGCAGGGTGGTGAGGATGGTGCCGGTGAAAACCGCCGCCGGGATGCGCCAGTCCATCATCTTCCGCAGCGCCAGGTAGAGTCCGCAGAGGAAGATCAGAAGGGCCGAGGACTCCCCCGCCGAGCCGGCCAGCACCCCGGTGATCAGGTCGACGGAGCTGGCGGAGATGTGTTCGAACTTCTGCAGCGCCAGGGGGGTGGCCCCGGTAAAGCCGTCGATGGCCAGGGCCTGGATCCAGGCAGCCGCATCCGGTGGCGACATGAACGGCATGGTCAGGGTGGTGGGGACGAACTCGGAGAAGCGGCTGGGTACGAAGGCGGGGGTCCAGGTGGTGATGGCCACCGGAAAGGCGGCCTGCACGAAGGCACGCCCCACCAGGGCCGGGTTCATCACATTATATCCCAGGCCGCCGAACAGCGCCTTGCCGAGCGCGATGGCCATGAAGCCAGCCACCGCCCCCATCCACAGGGGGAACCCGGGGGGCAGGGTCAGCCCCAGCAGCAGGCCGGTGATGACGACGCTGAAATCCCGGACCGTATTGGTTCGCTGCGACAGCCAGCAGAAGAGGGATTCGGTGAGGATGCAGGCGAGGGTGGTGGCCAGCAGCAGCGCCAGCGTGCTGAGGCCGAACTTGTAGACCGACCAGGCGCAGATCGGCAGCAACGCATAGACCACGTTGCGCATGATCTGCTCCACCGTGATCGACTTGCGGACGTGCGGCGAGGTACGGATCTCGATCGGTTTGCGGTTCAGCGCCATCGTTGTTCCCGGGATTCAGTCATATTTATCGAACCTTGGCGCGTCATTTGGCTGTCTTTATTCACCACGAAGGATACGAAGAGCACGAAGGCTGTTGTGCGCCCGTATGCACCCGCTCGCTGACTGGCACGTCATATTCTGCAAATCCGATCCTGACTGGCACTGATTCTCAGCCACGACAGATTCGGCCGCAAAAAAACGCTCAGCTGAACTTCGGTACTGGTCAGAAATCCGATTCTCATTGCTGCTGTTGCCATTCTGCCGTTTTACCTTCGTGTCCTTCGTGCTCTTCGTGGTTGAAACAGGGATCAGAAACACCCTCTCCCGCTGCCTCAGGCGGCGGCGCCCTGCTCCCGGTTGATTGCCTTGGCGATGCGGAAATACTGGGTCAGGGGGATATTGGAGGGGCAGACATAGCTGCAGCAGCCACACTCGAAACAGTCGTTCAGGTGGTACGCCTGTTCCATGGTCCCGTACTCCCGCGCCTGCGCCAGCTGCCCCAGCATCGAGGGGTTGAGGCTGACCGGGCAGGCATCCAGGCAGGCGCTGCACTTGATACAGGGATAGACCGGCCGATTCAGCTGGTCCGGGTCCCCCGGTTCCAGCACCACCACCCCGGAGACCCCTTTGGTCACCGCCACGTCCAGGGAGGCGACCGACATGCCCATCATCGGCCCGCCCATGATGATCTCGTTGGCATCGGAGCGGGAACGGACCTGCTGCAGCAGGAAGCGCAACGGCGTGCCGATGGGTACCAGGTAGTTGCCCGGTCGCTCTATCCCCGGGCCGGAGACGGTCACCACCCGTTCGATCAGCCCCCGGCTCTCCGGCACCAGCTCCCCCAGCTGGGCCAGGGTCCCCACATTGTAGACTGCCACCCCGATATCCGCCGGGATGCCGCCCGAGGGCACCTCCTGTTTCAACAGGGCCAGGATCAGCATCTTCTCCGCCCCCTGAGGATACTTGGTCTCCACCGCCTCCACCGTAATCCGCCCGCCAGCCGGAAGCCGGGAGCGGATATGCACCACCGCATCCAGCTTGTTGTCCTCTACCCCGATGATGGCCCGGGCGGCACCGGTGGCCTGCAGCACCATCTCGATGCCTTTGATCAGCGAATCGGCCCGCTCCAGCATGATGCGGTGGTCGCAGGTGAGATAAGGCTCGCACTCGCAGCCGTTGACCACCAACGTATCTATTTTCTTACCTTTCGGCGGTAACAGTTTGACATGGCTTGGAAATGCCGCACCACCAAGCCCTACCATCCCGGCATCCTGAACCGCCTGCACCAGCTGTTTCGGGGTCATGCTCCCCAGATCCCGGGGACAGTCGTAGAGCACCTCCTGGGTGGCCGCCCCATAGGTGTGGATGACGATCGCCCGCACCTTCGGCCCCTCGGCGCTGGGCACCAGGGTATCCACCGATTCCACCACCCCGGTCACCGGGGAGTGCATGGGCACCGAGACGAAACCCCCGGGCTTTGCGATCGGCTCACCCCGCACCACCTCCTGCCCCGGCACCACCGTCGACACCGCCGGCGCCCCCCGGTGCTGTGACAGGGGAATGATCATCTCCGGCGCAAACGGCAGCCGCCGAATAGCCCGCCCTGCCGTCAGCCCCTTGTGACCCAAAGGATGAATTCCATGCGGGAAGGTTCTGTGTCTCTTGAATATTCTCGTCAGATTCATCGTTCGATCCACTCTCGATTCAGACAATAAAATCAGGACCGAGGACCGAGGGCCGAGGGCCAAGGTTCAAGCTCGGAATAGTTCCATCTTTTCCTGGGACCTCGGTCCTGTTTTTCCTGGGTCCTGCCTTCATTGGTATTTCTCCGCCCGCTTCACCCACTTCTCCACATCCTTCTCTTTCATGTCCCAGGGGGTGCCGGGATGCACACAACCGGCGGTGCACTTCTCTGCGGCCTTGACGATGTCCCGGTAG
>JAUXBK010000062.1 GCA_030619405.1 Sedimenticola sp.
ACCAGCCGTCGGAAATTATCCTTCAGCATGGCATGGATGTTGTTGAACTGCCGGGTCTGGTCCATACCGTTGGCTTTCAGAATGGCCCACTGGATGATGGATGTCTCGAACAGGCCGGTGGGGGTATCCGCGTTGAACTCGATCAACTTGATCGGTTCGCCGTCCAGCCCGCCCGCCAGATCGAAGCGGCCGTAGAGGTGCCAGTCATCCTTGTCCCAGCTCTCCTCGATCAGCCGGACCAGGTTGGAGGGTATTCCCAGCTCGTAGTAGAGCTGATGGTCGATCGCATATTGGGCCGCTTCGACATACATGTCGTAAAGCCTGTTGGCGGCGCTGAAGTAGGCTTCGGCCTCGGGTTCGCTCACCTGTACCAGTTCACTGGTGATGTAGTCGCTGCCGTCCTGGTCGGTATGCCAGGTCATACCGATCTCTTCCATCACCGATTTATCCAGGGGTTCAACCCTGAGGGTGTCGACCATGGCTCAGCCTCCAAACGAGCCGTAAGAGCTTCGCGACGAGCTGGTCCCGGATTTGCTGCCGCCGAAGTAGCCGCTGCGTGGTTTGCTGTTGCTGGCGGCGGCCTGCTTGTTGTATGGCTGGGAGATGCTGCTGGTGGGCCGGCCGCCACCGTAGCGCTGTTGCGCCCCCTGGAAATTGCGGTTGCCCATCAGCCGGTTGGCCAGCATACCGCCGACCAGGGCTCCGGCCGCCGACGCCAGTAGGACCTCTCCGAGCGACAGGCCACCAGAGCGCATGCCCTGCTCTTGAGTCAGGTTGGAGGTGCCGGCCTCTACTTTGGCTGCCTCCTCTTCAGCGAGTTTCCGCAATTCCTCTTCCGGCAGAAAATGTTCGTTGCCGTCCAGGTCACGCAGAATTGCCCGGGTGGGGCCGGTGGTGGGGTGTTTTTCCACCACTTTGTAGGTATCGGGATTCGAACCGGTCTGCTCGATGACTAGAAACTGGCTCTGCTCCAGCCCGGCATCCTGCAGGTTGCTGAATCCGCCTCCCTGCTGAGGCGCGTTGCCCTGGTCACCGCAGCCGTTGAGGCTGGCAACGACAGTAAGTCCGATGCTGCCGACGATCGAGTAGGAGAGTGCCTTTTTGATGTGCTTCATCTGCTGCTTCAATATCCTGGTAACGAGTGTGGGGAGTATAGACCGTGGTATCCGGCTGCAACAAGCGGTGGGTATGGGAACGGTGACAGATCTGTTTTTCCCGTGGTCCTCACCTTTCGGCCTCCAGTTGCAGATAGGTGCGGTTGATGTTTTTACGGTGCCAGCTGTCGTAGTGCTGCAGCTGTTTGAACCGGGGGGCATCAGTGAGTTCATCTACGGTCTCATCCAGCTCTTTCCATTCATCCAGGGCTGCGCTGACCCGGGTGACGAGCCAGTCGAGGTAGTCGCCGGTCTCCCGGCGGGCCTTCTCCAGATCGCAGGGGGAGCCATGCCCGGGTATCACGTGCTCCGGGTCCAGTCGTTCCATGGCATGGAATGCCTGCTGCCACTGGAGCACAGGGGAGATCTCCTGAATTCCGAGCATCCGTTCCACGTAAACCATATCGCCGGTGAAGACGATCTTCTTTTCGGGCAGCCAGACCACCGCATCGCCTGGAAAGTGTGCATCTCCGAACCAGATCAGTTCAAATCGGGTATCACCCAGCCGAAAACGGGCGTGGTCGCTCTCCAGGGGAGGTGAGGCATAGACGGGGGTGATCTCCTCCGCCTGCTCTTTCAACAGACCCTCCAGGCGTGCCAGGTGACTCTCTGCAAATCGTTTCTGGGTCTCGACGGTTCGTTTCAGGGCGATGATCTTTGCGCCCTTCGCTCTGAAATAGCCGTTGCCCAGCCAGCGGTGATCCTGTGAGCCGGTATTGATCACCCAGCGTACCGGTTGGTCTGTCACCTGCTTCACTGCCTGTTCGATCAGCCTGGCACCTCCCGGGGTAGCGCCTGAATCGATGACGGCCACGCCATCGCTGGTCACCACGAAGCCCATGGTGCTATTGAGGGCGAGGTTTTCACGAGTGCGTGGCCCGGTCTCCCCGACCAGGGCATAGACGCCCTCGGTAACCTGTTGCGGCTTCAGTTCGAGTGCCATGGCTGCGGTCATCCATGACCATCCGGCCAACAGCAGGAACAGGGTGTTAAAGAGAGGTGATGTCATGGGTGACTCCCTGCCATTCGGTTTAATGGCTAACTTATGAGGCTCTTACATATACAAACAAACACATGTTGTGATGCTCTACTGGAGCGGGAAAGATTCCGGCATCAAGATGCCAGAACCGGGTCAGACCGGGCAGGTGCCGGTGTCCAAATAACAAATATTTGAATGGTCAAAGTCTACCAGATTGGTCGCAGGTCTCAACGTTCTGGTCTGCAGACGCCCCCAGGTATGCAGCGGCCTCCCTCCTGCCATTACGCGTCGGGCCGGATTACCAGCACGTCCTGTTTCGCGCCGCCGACCACGCCGGCGGTGGTGGAGCCGATGAGTGCGCCCAGACGGCCGTGCCCGCGGCCATGGGCACCCATCACGATCAGGTCCACCTGGTGCTCATGGGCAAACTCGAGGACAGCGCTGCGTGTGGAGTGTTCGGTCAGCACGCATTCGAGCGCTGCATCCTCCAGTCCCAGCTTTTCCGCCAGTTGCCGGAGTTCTTTGTGGCAGCGGTTGGTGAGGTACTCCCTGGGGGGCTGGTTCTCCGGTGCAATCCAGTCGTTGGGAATATCTTCAGGAAAGCCGGCAATGACATGCAGCAGTGTGATCCGCGCCTTGGTATCCCGGACGAGTTTCACCACTTGGCTGCCGACCTTCTCCACCTGGGAGGAGAAGTCGACCGGGAACAGGATATGTCGATAGTCGTACATAGGGGAGCTCCTTGGTCAGAAGGCAGAAGTCAGGGGTCAGAAGTTGGAGGGTGATCACTCCTTGTTCCAAAAGTTTTCTTGTTTTTTCCTGCTCGATCCCATGCAACGTAGGATCGGGGGAATTCTGAATTCTCCATTCTAATCTCAGACCCAAAGTATCAGAAAACCACCCGACAGGCCTGCCGGACGGCCCGGTTTTAGAAACTATGCTGACCCCGATCAACCGGAAGCCATGCGGAAGTCCGCCAGCCGTACCGGCTGCCGCCTCGATCCCCATGTACCGGGGGCCTTTTCGAACACGCCCGCACAGGGGGTCCCGCAGCTGCGGCAGTTGCCGTCCGGGGTGAGGCCCCAGTGGGTCAGGTCGTAGCCACGGCGGCCAATCAGCCGTTCACCACAGTGGTGACACCAGGTGCTGCCACCCTGTTCGTCGTCCACGTTGCCGGTAAATGCATAGCGGACACCGTTCTCCATGGCGATACGGCGGGCCCGCTGCAGGGTCTGATACGGGGTGGATGGCACATCCAGCATCTTGTAAGAGGGGAAGAAGGCGGTGAAATGCATGGGGACGTCGGGACCCAGATGTTCCACCACCCAGCGGGTCATCTCATTCAACTCCCGGTCGGAGTCGTTCTGTCCCGGTATCAGCAGGGTGGTGAGCTCCAGCCAGACATCGGTCTCATGTTTGACGTATTCGAGGGTGTCGAGTACCGGCTGCAGGTGGCCGCCGGTGAGTTTGTGGTAGAACTCCTCGGTGAATCCCTTCAGGTCGATATTGGCGGCGTCCATGTGCTGGTAGAACTCTTTTCTGGGTTCAGGGGTGACATAGCCTGCAGTCACTGCCACGGAGCGGATGCCACGTTCGTGACAGGCTTTGGCCACATCGATGGCGTATTCGTGAAAGATGACCGGATCGTTGTAGGTGTAGGCGACACTGCGGCAACCCAGCCGCTCCGCCGCTTCCACAATGGTCTCCGGGTCTGCATGGTCGGCGAGGGTGTCCATCTCACGGGATTTGCTGATATCCCAGTTCTGACAGAATTTGCAGGTGAGGTTGCAGCCGGCGGTCCCGAACGAGAGCACCGGGGTACCCGGCAGGAAGTGGTCGAGGGGTTTCTTTTCGATCGGGTCCACACAGTAGCCGCTGGAGCGGCCGTAGGTGGTGAGTACGATCTGGTCCTCCACCCGTGCACGCACGAAGCAGAGCCCCCGCTGCCCCTCTTTGAGCTTGCAGAAACGCGGGCAAAGGTCGCATTGGATGCGACTATCCTCGAGCGGGTGCCAGTATTTCGTGGGTACTACCCAGGGATCGGACAGATCGATCTTTTCCGCGTGGCTGGACATCAGGATACCTCCGGCTCAATTTCCTCAGAAACAATATGGGGGGATCTGCCGGAGATTAAAGGGGGTTTCTATCACATCCACCGGTGATCTGAAAAAACAGGATTTAGTGGTATCATTACTCTTTGTGTCGTAGTGAGAAAAACCCGTTTTTCGATTGCATTAGTGGCAGGGATGTACAGCGCGTTCCCGCAGAGTGAAAGGCAAGGGAGGGAGGGTATCTCGGCCAGATACCGGATCTTCATCGCCATCCTGATTCTGGGTGCCTATGCCCAGATCGCTCAGGCCATCCTGATCCGGGAGGGCCTGGTGGTCTTCTATGGCAACGAGATAAGCCTGGGGGCCTTCTATGGCAGCTGGCTGTTCTGGATCGCGGTCGGTTCCCTGCTCATCTTTCACTGGCGTGATCGCCCCTTTGTCGGGCAGCCCCAGGTCTGGGTCCGCCGGTTGTTACTGCTCACCCCGGCGGTGCTGTTGCTGCAGGTGTTGTTGCTGCGCCTGGTGCGTCTGCTGCTGAACGTCTCTTCCAGCGAGTTTGTGCCGCTGGGCGAGCTCTTTCTCTCCCTGTTTTTGATCACCACCCCCGGCAGTCTGCTGCTGGGCCTTGCCTTTCCCCTGGCCTGCAAGGCGCTGCACGACGATTCCCTGGCGGCAACAAAAACCTCCACCGTGCGGGATGTCTCCTGGCTCTATGTAGCGGATGCCCTGGGGGCGCTGTCGGGGGGCGTTCTATTCACCTTTGTCTTCATACGCTGGCTGGGGCTCGCGGCCACCCTGGGGCTGGTCGCACTGTCGCTGACCTTCGCTGCCGGCCTGCTGCTGCGGGGAGGGGTGCGTCGCCGCTGGCCGGAGCTGCTGCTGGCCGCTGTCGGGCTGCTGATTCTGCTGCCGCCCAGTAGTCACTGGCTCGGCTGGCAGCTCGACCGGCTGCGTTTCCACACCCTGCATCCCCGGATGGAGCTGCTCGATTCCCTTGACACCCGTTACGGTCATCTGGAGCTGGCCCGTCTGGGAGAACAGGTCTCGGTGATCCGGGATGGGCAGATCAGCCAGAGCTTTCCGCTGCCGAGAGAGGTACAGCAGCAGGCGGCCTATCTCATGTCACAGGCGGAAGGGGCTCGCCACCTGCTGGTGTTCGGCGGCTCCGCCAGCGGTCTGGTGACTGAACTGCTGCGTTACCCGGTAGATCGGATCGACCTGGTGGAGCAGGACCGGCGTGCCTACGAACGTATCCTGCCCTGGCTGTCGGCAGCGGACCGAAAGGCACTGAAAGATCCCCGGCTGAAGGTCTGGTTCATGGATGGCCGCCGTTTCGTCAACCGCTGGCAGGGCGACCATCCTTTCGATCTGGTGCTGGTGCTCGATGCCACCCCATCCAGTGCCTACAGCAACCGCTACTTCACCCGGGAGTTCTACCACCGGGTACATGGGGAGATGACGCCGGACGGCGTACTCTGTACCAGCGTCAGCAGTGCCTCCAATTACCTGGGCAAAACCGTCGGAAGCTTCACAGGGTCAGTCTATCTGACGCTCGAATCGGTGTTTCCCCACATCGCCATCATGCCGGGGGACGAGCATCTCTACTGTGCGGCAGCAGTCGCGGGGCGGGTGGTCGAATCGCCGGACGAACTGGAACGGCGCTATCTGGCGATTCCACTCGAACAGCGACCGTTTGATGCGGCTTCCTTTTACTCTCTGTTGCCCGAGGAGAATATCCGCTATGTACGGGAGCAGCTGCAACATTCTGACAGTGATCTGAATACGGATGAGCGCCCGGTGACCTACTATCTGAACATGGTCCTGTGGGGCAAGTTCAGCGCCTCGGGCCTGGCCGAGTGGCTGGGGGAGCTGCGGCGCCTCGGGCCCTGGCCCTATCTGCTCCCGCTGCTGCTGGGTGTGGGGTTGTGGCTGTTGCGCACGGCCCTGGAGGGGTTTCAGAGACCGCATATGATGCGGCAGAGTGCGGCGCTCTCTCTCGCCCTGCTGGGTCTGATCGCCATGGCGGCCCAGCTGGTGGTGCTGTTCAGCTACCAGGCCCACGTGGGGTTCATATTCGAGCGTGTGGCACTGCTCAACGGCCTGTTCATGACCGGCCTCGCCCTCGGGGCCTGGTTGGGACAGTGGCAGGCCGGCCGCGGCAGGCCGGCGGATGCGCTGGCGGCAGTACTGCTGCTGGTGGTCGTGGCCATGGGTGGTATGTCACCCCTGCTCGGTTGGGTGGGGCAGGCGACCGGCGACTGGCAGGAGCCGGCCTATCTCGCCCTGGCCGCCATCCTGGGGATCCTCACCGGCAGCGGTTTCCCGCTGGCGGTCAGGATCACTGAGCTGGAGCAGCGGGGTGTGGTGCGCAGCAGCGGTCTGGCTCAGGCGGCGGACAATCTGGGCGGTGCCCTGGGCGGGGCCCTGACCGGGACCCTGCTGGTGCCCCTGCTGGGGGTGCGCTGGAGCTGCTACCTGCTGACCCTGTATGCACTCTTTGCCCTGCTGCCGCTCCTGTTTGCCCGTTGGGCTCCGGAGCGGCTGCCCCTGTTTCATCGCCGCGGCCACACCGCGTTCCCCTGGACCTCCCTGGGGTGGGTGTTCTCGTGGCTGGTGCTGCTGGCTTTCGGCTGGACCCTGATGCAGCCGCCCGGCCCCGCGCCCCGGCTCCAGTTCGATCAGCAGCGGCTGGCTCTGGTCAGTGGCTCCAGCCAGTTCGAGCTGAGGCCGGACCCCTTTCCCTGGTACCTGGGCAGTGGCGGGGATGCGGCGCCAAAAACGGCCACCCTCTCCACCATGGCGGCGGCACCCGGGATTCAGGGCTATGCCGGCCCTATCAATCTGCTGCTCTCCCTGGACGAGCGTGGCCGACTGCGGGGGGTGCGCTACGTGGCGTCCAACGAGACCCCCTCCTATATCGAAGGCCTCGACCACTGGCTGGCCGGCCTCGCCGGGATCGACCTCTCCCGGGAGGGCCTCTCACCGCAGCGGGTGGATGGACTGACTGGCGCCACTGTGACCAGTCAGGCGGCACTGGCGGCGATCGATCGCAGCGCCGCTGCCGTCGGCAGAGTCGCCTTCGACCGCTCTTTTGCGCCTGGTACCTTGGGGGAGGGGCAGACCCGGGCCTGGTATGAGCCCCGGTTTCTGGTTACGCTGCTTCTGCTGCTGACCTTTTTCCCGCTCTATCTCTCGGGCAGTGAGCGGGGGCGCCTGCTCTACCAGGCCGCCACCCTGGTCATTCTCGGCCTCTGGTTCAACAGCCTGCTGACCGAGGTGGATCTGGTCAATCTCACCCTGGGTCGCTGGCCTTCGCTCGCGGAGAACCCCCAACGCTGGCTGTTGATCGGTTTCGTCCTGGTGAGCAGCCTGCTGTTCGGGCAGGTATGGTGCGGTTACCTCTGCCCGTTCGGTGCCCTGCAGGAGTTCATTTCCCGCTCCGGCCACTTCCTGCGACTGCGCCGCTATCCGGACCGGCAGCTGGAGACCCGGATGCGCTTCATCAAGTTCCTGCTGCTGGCGCTGCTGCTGCTGGCAGTCTTCATCGACGGTGATAGCCGCTGGGCCCGCTTCAACCCCATGCAGTATGCCTTTGCCGGTCGCTGGCAGGGGTGGGCGCTGGCGCTGCTGCTGTTGGTGCTGGTCGCTGCCCTGTTTCACTATCGCTTCTGGTGCCGATACTTCTGCCCGTTCGGCGCTTTCCTGGCTTTTGGCAACAAGCTGGCCCTGCTGAATCGGCTGGCACCCAAACGTCGGTTCGAGCACTGTGATCTGGGCGTCAGGGATGAATTCGATATCGACTGTATCCGCTGCAACCGCTGTCTCACCGGGCGCGACACCCGTCTCAAGCCCCGGCGGTCTCCCGGGAGAAGAGGCTGAAGTTGTAGGTCTTGGCACCGATCACCAGTGCCGAGACCAGGATGATCCCGATGATCACCGCCTCAAACAGCTTGTTTTTTCGTATGACAACCAACCGTTCCCGCACGGCTTCGGCATTGAACTGCATGGATTCTCCCAGGGATAATTTGGATATCTCCACACGCCCGGCCAATGGGTCAGTGCCGGGCAGCGGAGGCTGAATGATAGGGCAAAGCAGGGGTGGTCAGCACAGATCGGTTCAAGAGTGCCCTGACAGTGGCACTCTGCCGCAGAGTTTTTGGAACCTGGAGCAGTAAATCGGTCTAAAGTTATTTAGAAGGTATAGGAAGTTGGGGCAGAGTCGTTTCATGCATCGATGGATTTACCACTGGCACCGGGGTGACAGCCTCTTCATCGGCTGGGTGGCAGCCACGCTGCTGCTGGTTGTGCTCTATCTGGGCTCTCTCCCTGGGCTGGAAGGAGGGGGGGGAAGCAGCGGGCGCCGCATCGACATCGAGGCCTTCAAGACACGTCTCGATGCGGGGGAACTGAGTGGCCACGAGGCGCTCTGGTATCATCCGAAGGAGGAACCGTGATGGCCGTGGTGTGTGAACTCTGTCCACGGGAATGCGTGATCCCGGAAGGGGAGGCGGGAGATTGCCGGGTGCGGGTCAATATCGACGGGCGGTTGCGAGCCTCAACTTACGGGCGGCCATCGGCGATGCACATCGACCCCATGGAGAAAAAACCCCTCTATCATTTTCACCCCGGTTCACCGGTCTTCTCCATTGCCACGGCCGGCTGTAATCTGCACTGCCTCAACTGCCAGAACTGGCAGCTCTCCCAGCGTGGCGGTGAGGAGATGGAGCAGATCTATCGGGCCGATCCCCCCCAATTGATCGAGCTGGCCAAAGAGAATGGGTGTGAAAGCATCGCCTATACTTATTCCGACCCCATCGTCTTTTACGAGTATGTCCGGGACAGCAGCGAACTGGCCCGGCAGGTGGGTCTCCACAACATCTTTATCACGGCGGGTTACATCAACCGGGAACCCCTGCGGCGGCTCTGCCGGGTACTGGATGCCACCAACACGGACCTGAAGGCGTTCGATGACCGTTTTTATCGGGAGGTCAACGGGGGAACCCTGAAACCGGTGCTGGATGCGCTGGTGACCTTTCGGGAAGAGGGGGTGTGGCTGGAAGTGACCAATCTGATCATTCCCACCCTGAACGATGACCTGAGTATGATCAGACGTATGGCGAAATGGATTCGGGATGAGCTGGGGGAGGGGACCCCCCTCCATTTCAGCCGCTTTCATCCCCAGTACCGGATGCGCAACCTCCCACCCACACCGGGCGAGACCCTGGACCGGGCACGCCAGGAGGCGATGAATGCGGGCCTCCAGTACGTCTATGTGGGTAACGTGCTGGGCCATGTGGGCAATTCCACCTACTGCCCGGAGGATGGCACACTGCTGATCGGCCGGGTGGGGTTCCACATCACCGAAAACAATCTGACACCGGATGGGCGTTGCCCCAGCTGTAACCGGCCGATACCTGGAGTCTGGCAATGAAGAGAAGAGATTGGAAAGGGGGGGTGAATCCCCGGAGGCGCCGTTTCCTGGCGGTTTTGGTGGGGACACTGGTCTCTCTGCCGGCATTGGGTGCAACCGCGCGGCGGTGTAAATCGCGGCAGATCTCCCTGCACGAAGCGGATTTCTACCGCCCCCATGACCTGGAGGGGTGAAGCGATGGCAAGGGGATTCTGGCCCACGGTTGCCTTCTGGTTGCTGCTGTTGACCATCGGCGTGGCCCAGGCGGCTGATTCGGTGCGTGCCAGCGTCCTGGCCGGGAGGGGCTGGTATCCGGCTGCCCCCGCGGTTTTGCAGCAGATGGTGGATGGGTTTCTGGATGCCGCGGGCGATGTCCGGCTGAAATCGAAACAACCCGTGCGCGTGCTGATCCTGCCACATGCGGGCTATCGGTACAGTGGTGCAACGGCGGCCAAAGGATTGGCCCTGGTGCGCAACCGGCAGTTTAAGCGGGTGCTGCTGCTGGCCCCGGCTCATCATCTGGGGTTCGACGGGCTCTCCATTGCGGAGGTCAATGCCTACGAGACCCCCCTGGGGCGGGTCCCTCTGGATCGGGAGGTGGTCCGGCAGCTGCGCCGGTCGCCGCTGGTTGGGTCATACCCCGAGGCCCATCGGCGGGAACACAGTATCGAGATCGAACTGCCCCTGCTGCAGCAGGCGCTGGCCCCGGGCTGGAAACTGGTCCCCGTCCTGGTCGGCAGCATGTCCCAGGAGCAGTATCGTCAGGGGGCGGATCTGCTGCGCCCTCTGGCGGATGAGAACACCCTGGTGATCGTCTCCAGCGACTTTACCCACTACGGGGAACGCTTCCGATATACGCCGTTTCCGATGGGCGACCAGGTGGCGGAACAGATCCGGGCGCTGGATGAGGGGGCTCTGAAAGAGGTCTTGACGGGGGATTCCAAGGGTTTTCTGGCGTATCAGCAGGAGAGCGGCATCACCATCTGTGGTTATCGCCCCATTGCACTGCTGCTGCGGATGCTGCCGGCCTCGGCACGGCTGGAACAGGTCGCTTATACCACCAGCGGGGCACTCACGGGTGATTATCGCAACTCGGTGAGTTACGTAGTGGTGGCGGTGAGTGCACCGGAACCGCTGTCTGGAGATGACCCGGCAGGGTCGTCGGGGCGTTTGAGTCGTCAGGATTTGGCCCTGCTGCACCGGTTTGCCCTGGCCGGAATCGAACAGGCGGTGCTGGGACCCGAGGAGGCACGCTCGGAGAAGCTGGCGCGGATGGAAGAGCGACTGCCCGCCGAACTGAAACAACCTGCGGGAGCCTTTGTCACCCTCAAGGAGAACGGACGACTGCGGGGGTGCATCGGCTACATCGTTCCGCGCCAACCGCTGTATCGGGCGGTGCTGGAGAATGGCTACAACGCGGCACGGCGGGATCACCGTTTCCAGCCGCTGGAGCCGGAGGAACTGAAAGGGCTGGAGGTGGAGGTGAGTGTGTTGACGCCCCCGCGCGCCATCCCCTCCTATACATCGTTTCGGGTGGGAGAGCAGGGGATCATTCTGAACAAAGATGGCAGGCGGGCGCTATTCCTCCCCGGGGTAGCTCGGGAGCAGGGTTGGGATCGGGCGGAGACCCTGAGCCACCTGGCGACCAAGGCAGGTCTGGCAGCGGATGCATGGAGGGAAGGCGCCAGCTTCCAGGTGTTCGAGTGCCAGAAATACAGTGCCCCTTATTGAGGCAGGATCTAGGTACTAGGTCCTAGGAAAAGAATTAAAACCAAAGATAGCTCGTAGGGTGCGGTGAGCTTGAGAACCGCACCGGGGTTGGCTGCCAGGTTGGGGGATTGGTGCGGTTCCTTCCTCACCGCACCCTACGGCGACCTAAGGACCAAGGACCAAGGACCAAGGACCAAGGACCAAGGACCAAGGACCAAGGACCAAGGACCAAGGACCAAGGAC
>JAUXBK010000054.1 GCA_030619405.1 Sedimenticola sp.
CATCGACTTAGATAAGACACCTTATCTCTATTGGCGATGGCGGGTGGATGGCGTGTTGGATAGCCCAAATGAACATAGCAGGGAAGGCGATGACTATCCGGCAAGAATCTATGTGGTAAAGGAAGGTGGTTGGGTTCCCTGGCGTACCCTTTCGATCAACTATGTCTGGTCGAGCAGTCAGGCACAAGGTAGTGTCTGGCCTAGCGCCTATACCGATCGATCGATGATGGTTGCTGTGCGCTCAGGTCCATCGGATACGATGCTGTGGAAGGCGGAGCGACGCAATATAAAGGAGGATTTTAAACGGCTTTTCGGTCAGTGTGTTCATCAGGTAGATCTTGTAGCTCTCATGACAGATACAGATAACACGGGTGCAAAAGTGATAGCCTGGTATGGTGATATCTACTTTGCTTCAGAATGAGTCGTCTGTTTTGCCGGAGGGCTGAGTGGCCACACCAATGTCTGTACCCACTGTTCAGACAGGCTGCTGACAAAGATCGTCTTCATCTCCCGACTGCTGGCTAGTGAGGGGCTGACCGCAACATTCTGACTCCTGCACCCTGAAACCTCATCGATCCAGCCGTTTGTAATGCACCCGGTGGGGTTGATCCGCCTCGGCGCCCAGCCGGCGCTTGCGGTCTGTCTCGTAGTCGGCGTAGTTGCCCTCGAACCAGATGGTCTGGGAATCGCCCTCGAAGGCGAGGATGTGGGTGGCGATTCGATCCAGGAACCAGCGATCATGGGAGATCACCACCACGCAGCCGGGAAAGGCGAGCAGCGCCTCTTCCAGGGCGCGCAGGGTCTCCACGTCCAGGTCGTTGGTGGGTTCGTCCAGCAGCAGCAGGTTGCCGCCACTCTTCAGCAGTTTGGCCAGATGGACCCGGTTGCGTTCACCCCCCGAGAGGTCGCCGATCCGTTTCTGCTGGTCGGAGCCCCGGAAGTTGAAGCGGCTGGTATAAGCGCGGGAATTGAACTCATAGCGCCCGACAGTGATGATGTCGGAGCCCCCCGAGATCTCTTTCCAGACCGTGTTGTCGTCGTTGAGTGAGTCGCGGGACTGATCCACACAGGCCACCTGCACCGTATCCCCAATACGCAGTTCGCCGCCGTCCGGTTGCTCCTGTCCGTCGATGATGCGGAACAGGGTGGTCTTGCCGGCGCCGTTGGGACCGATGATCCCGATGATGCCGCCCTGGGGGAGATTGAAGCTCAGATCTTCATACAGGATCCTGTCGCCATAGGCCTTTTTCAGTCTTTTGGCCTCGATCACCAGCTCTCCCAGGCGTTCGCCGGGGGGGATGTAGATCTCGTTGGTCTCGTTGCGTTTCTGGAACTCCTGGCTCTGCAGTTCTTCAAACCGCTGCAGCCGCGCCTTGCTCTTGGCGTGGCGCCCCTTGGGGTTGGAGCGTACCCACTCCAGTTCGTGTTTCATGCTACGTACCCGGGCCGCCTCCTGCTTCTGCTCCTGCTCCAGGCGCTGCTCCTTTTGTTCCAGCCAGGAGGAGTAGTTCCCCTCCCAGGGGATGCCATAGCCCCGGTCCAGCTCCAGGATCCAGCCCGCTACATTGTCCAGAAAGTAGCGGTCGTGGGTGACCGCCACCACGGTACCGGGATAGTCGTGAAGGAACCGCTCCAGCCACGCTACGGACTCGGTATCCAGGTGGTTGGTGGGTTCGTCCAGCAGCAGCATGTCCGGTTTCTCCAGCAACAGCCGGCAGAGGGCGACCCGGCGCTTTTCGCCACCGGAGAGGGTGGCGACACCCGCATCCCAGGGGGGCAGCCGCAGGGCATCCGCCGCGATCTCCAGAGTGCGCTCCAGGTTGTGCCCATCCCGGGCCTGGATCAGGTTTTCCAGTTTCGCCTGACGGGTGGCCAGGGCGTCGAAGTCGGCGTCGGGTTCGGCGTAGGCGGTGTACACCTGGTCCAGCTCGGCCAGGGCATCTTGCACCTCACCCAGTGCCAGTTCCACGTTGCCCCGTACATCCTTTTCCGGGTCCAGATGGGGTTCCTGGGGCAGGTAACCGACATGGATGCCGGTCTGGGCCCGCGCCTCGCCCTCGATCTCGGTGTCTATCCCGGCCATGATCCGCAGCAGGGTGGACTTGCCTGAGCCATTGAGACCGAGCACTCCGATCTTGGCGCCGGGGAAGAAAGAGAGTGAGATGTCCCGCAGGATCACCCGCTTCGGCGGCACGATCTTGCCGACGCGGTTCATGGTATAGATGTACTGGGCCATGCTGATATTCCAGATTCAAAGTGATTGGGCAAAATACCAAATGAACCATTCTGTCATATCTATTCGCGGGCTGCCTTATTTCCAACCGTTCTGGAACATGGTCCCAAACAGTCGGAACAGTCGATATCCGACAAACAGATACAGGGCATAGAGCGCAGGGATGGCGATCAACCCCGCGCCGCGCAGGATCGGGTGGAGCCCGGAGCGAATCAGCATCATCAACAGCAGAACAAAGACGATCCCCATGATGGCGGCTGCGATACCGTATACCCCGATAAATACCAGACTCCTGCCCAGGCTGACCCGGTCTGTCCTATAATGCCGCAAACGAACCATTTCTGTTGCTCTTCGGGGTCTTAGGGACCCTCTGATACCTGGACATGTAGACAATGATATTTGATCTTTGCACTGCCGCAAAAAAACGCTCGGGAGGGGGAGGTGTCGTACCGACCGGCCCGGTCCGCCTGACCTTGATCGCCGCACTTGTACTACTGCTTACGGGCTGCGGCCCCCACCCGGGCTCTGGCGCCTGGCTGGCAGATCCGGAGCCGGTTGCTGGCTATCAGCGATTGCAGGTGGAGTTTGACGGCAGGGCCGAGTTTTTCAGGCCTGGCGAAGAGGCGGCGGCGCTGCGCTGCTTCTGGGCGGGTGACAGCGCCACCAGTATCAAGATGGACTGTATCTCCGCTGCGGACGACGCCACAAAGTTTATCTACAGTCTCAGAGTATTGGATGATGGGCAGGGAGAGCTTCTTCTGGATGATAAGGTACTCGGGAGGTTTCGCTCTCAGGAACAGCAGCCGGATTGACAGACAGCCATGGGCTCGATCCTAGAGGCACTGCTTCCGGTGTTCCTGATCATACTGCTCGGTGCCGGGATGCGCCGTTCGAGCCTGTTTGACGAACCGGTCTGGCGGGGCATCGAAAACCTCTGTTACTACCTGCTGTTTCCGGTGCTGTTGATCAAGATCCTGGCTACCGCCGAGCTGGGTGCTTCCAATGTCCTGCTCTTCTCTGGTGCCCTTTTGTTCGCTGTTTTTGCCATGGGCGGATCGATGCTGGCGCTGCACCCGCTGTTGCGCCGCTGGCTGGGGATCACGCCTGCCGCCTTTACCAGCCTGTTTCAGGGGGCGACGCGCTGGCACGGTTTTATCGCGCTCTCCGTGGTGGGACTGCTGATGGGGGAGGAGGGGCTTGCCTACATGGCAATCACCATGGCGGTGATCATTCCGCCCCTGAATATCATCAATATCTGGGTTCTGGTAGCCCACTCAGAGCGTGAGCGTAGCCTGCTGGAGGTGGCGTTACAGCTGCTGCGTAACCCCTTTATCATCGCCTGCGCCATAGGGGGGGTTCTCAATGCCACCGGGCTGGGGCTGAGCGGGCCGGTGTACCGTCTGTTCGATATCCTGGGCGGGGGCGCGCTGGGACTGGGCCTGCTGGCGGTGGGGGCAGGGCTGCACTTCCGGTTGGCCCTGGAGCAGAAGGCGGTGGTTCTCTTCGGGACGGTGATTCGCCTGATCGGCATGCCGGCACTGATGTTTCTCGGCTGCTGGCTGTTCGGGGTGGATGGCATACCCAGAACCGTCGCGGTACTCGCCGGTGCGGTGCCGACCGCCGCCTCCGCCTTCGTCCTGGCCCGGCAGATGGGGGGAGACGCCCCCCTCATGGCCAACCTGATCACCGTCCAGGTGCTGACCGCTACGGTCACACTCCCGGCCATGATCTGGCTCGCAACATAGCGTTTGGGTCCGACCCCGGAGAAGGACGCTTGGGCCGCCAAAGACTTCCGCAACGATCCTAAGGCTGCAAACAGCGTCAAGTTCGGCTTCAACGTGCCCCAGACCGGCGCCTACGCCGATGAGGGCGCCGACGAACTGCGGGCCTACAAACTCGCTGCCAAACATATCAACGGCGAAGGTGACGGCGGCATGCTGAACACCATGAAGCCCCTCAGCCTCAAGGACAAGATGGTCGATGGCATACAGTTCGAGATCGTGGTGCCGCTCTTCTCCCGTCTGATGGCCCAGGGCGGGGCGCCGGCGACGCCATCAAGGGCATCCTCGGCACCACCAACTGGAACTGGTCACTGCAGGACGAAGGTTCCAAGGCCTTCGTCAAGTCCTTCGGCCAGGAATATGGCTTCCCACCCTCGATGGCGGCCCAGACCTGCTATGTGCAGGCTCTGCTGTATGCCGATGCCTGTGAGCGCGCCGGCACCTTCTACCCGCCAGAGGTGATCAAGCAGCTGGAAGACTATGACTTCGATGGTATGGGTAATGGCCCGACCCTCTACCGGGGTGCGGACCATCAGTGCTTCAAGGATGTTCTGGTGGTACGCGGTAACGAGAACTCCACCTCCCAGTTCGATCTTCTCAAAGTCGAGCAGATCGTTCCAAGTGCTCAGGTCACATACGATCCCCACGCCGGCGCCCGATATCGTCGCCGGGAGTGCCCCCATCGGCGCCATGCTCGGGCTGGATGAGGCGCTCGTCTACCCCTGGTGGCGGCTGATCTACCTGTTGTTCTCCATGATCGTGGTGTCTGGTGTCTTCGCCTTTCTCCAGTTGACCACCTTCGGCATGGTGGTCCGGGCCGGCATGCATGATCGGGAGACCGTTGGCCTGCTGGGTATCAATGTCGAGCGGCGCTTTACCATCTTCGGGATGCAGATGAGCGGCTATTCCGGTTTCTATTTCTGTGCCGTGCTGCTGATCATCGGGTTCTTCATCTCCCGGCGGATATTTCGCTCACCTTTCGGGCTGGAATTGCGGGCGATTAAATCCAATCAGACACGCATGGTCTACACCGGTTTCAACACCAGGCCCTATCTGTTCTCTTCATGGTGATCGTCATATTCCTCCCGGGCGGGATCATGGAAGGGTTTCGGCGCATTGCATCCGTTGCCCGCAATCTCTTCAGGCGGCCGGTAGCAGAGGCCCCTCAGCAGTCAGAGAAGGCGTGACCCGATGGGTAATATCGTTCTGGGCATCAAAGACGTGAACAAGAACTTCGGCGGTCTCCACGCCCTCGGCGATATCAATCTGGATATCGAGGAAGGAAAGATCCACGCCATCATCGGTCCCAACGGTGCCGGCAAGTCCACGCTTCTCAATGTCTGCATCGGCCGACTGGAGCCCGACAGCGGCACCGTCGAGTTCGAAGGGAAAAACATGATCGGCATGGCGCCTTATGAGATCAACCATGCCGGCATGGTGCGGGTATTCCAGACGCCGGAAATCTTTCCCGATCTCTCTGTGCTGCAGAACGTGATGATACCCGCCCTGGCCAAGCGCGACGGCGTGTTCCGGTTCAACGCCTTCAGCAGTATGGGTGCCAACCGGGATATCGAAGAGCAGGCAATCCACACCTTGGAGGATCTGGGACTGGGATCCCAGATTCATGACCACGCGGGCAGCATGTCACGCGGTGACAAACGCCGCCTGGAACTGGCCATGGGACTGGTTCAGCACCCGCGCCTGTTACTGCTGGACGAGCCGACCGGCGGCATGTCCCGCCACGACACCAACCGCACCATCGATCTGCTCAAGAAGATCAAGGAGCGCGGTATGACCAAGATCACCATCGAGCACGATATGCACGTGGTGTTCAGCCTGGCAGACCGGATCACACTGCCTGATGCCTCGCAGTAGGCTGGCGTCCAACTGCGTGGAACGTTTCTGCCTACCGGCGTACCGCAGCGCCCGCAGAATCTGGCATTCGGCTCAAAACGCTTGCCGCAGATTGCGCAGCAGCTCTCCTTTTCCAGGCGTTTGCCGCACCCGGGGCAGAAGAGTGCATCGGGATCCTTGATCTCATAGTGACAGTTGCTGCACTGCATGGGAAAGAGAAGTCTGGTGATCGTTGCCGTATCGAATCGAGCGCGGCGTTATCCCGGGGTGATGCTTGACAGCCCAGCATGATAACAGGAAAAAGAGAGTCTGTTTCCTGCCTCTCTGTTGTGCTTTTCAAACTTTTGCCAGGCTGGTCGAGGTGGAGACGTCGAAGCTATGAAGGCCCGGTTCGACGTTACCGCCAGGACCTGCAGCGGGTGCCAAAATCCGTTTTTATCCAGGAAACAGGCCGCTCGTTCGTCCCCCCGTTTTCTGTGGCGACAGGCAACTCTGCCGACAGCAGGGTCTGGCCACTCTCGCCGGAATCTGGTTCAACTCAAGCCCGCCTTCTTGCCCCGATTATCTCCAGGGCTTCTTTGGCGTCGCCGGCTCTATGTATGAGGGCCAGGTCTTCGGAGGAGATGGTGCCCTCTGCCACCAGGGTCTCGCGGATGAAATCTCCCAGCCTGCCCCAGAACTCCCCACCCATGGCAACGATGGGGAATCCTTCCAATTTCCCGGTCTGCATCAGGGTCGTCACTTCGAAAGCCTCGTCCAGGGTACCAAACCCACCCGGTAGCACGACGAAGGCGGTGGAGTATTTGACCAGCATCACCTTGCGCACGAAGAAGTGCTCGAATTCGATGAAGTGGTCGAGATAGGGGTTGTGCCTCTGCTCGTGAGGCAGGGTGATGTTGCAACCCAGGCTCAGCCCACCCCCCTCTTTGGCACCGCGATTGGCCGCCTCCATGATGCCCGGGCCGCCGCCGGTCATTACCGTATATCCCTGTTCGGCAAGTGCACGTCCCAGAGAGCGGGCCAGCTCGTAATAGGGGTGGCCCTCGGTAAAACGGGCGGAGCCAAACACGGTGACACAGGGCCCCTCGAAATTCAGGCTCTCGAACCCTTTGAGAAATTCGAGAAAGATTCGTATGGCACTTTCCAGATCCTCGCCACGCCCGTGCCGCCCTTCCAGGAAATGTTTTTCCGCGCCGCTGACCTCATGAAGGAGGGACGAGCCGGGGTTCGGGGTGGGATTGGCATTATTGTTCATCGAATCGTGCTCCTGTTGTTTACAGCTGTGACCCTTGCTTGTCTCTCCCCGGAACGGTCAGCCTTTCTGAATCAACGGTACCAGTTCAGTGATCGGCCCTTCGTTCTTCGCCTCCACCTTCTGGTAGAGGTCGTAGAGGGCCGCCTGCAGCGCCTCTTCGATCACCGGGTGGTAGAAAGGCATGCGCAGCAGGTTGCCGACGGTGAGTTCCTGCTGAATACACCAGGCGAGGAGGTGGCCCAGATGTTCCCCGTTGACGCAGATCATCTCGGCTCCCAGGATCCGGCCACTCTTCTTTTCGCCGTAGACCCGGATGATGCCCCGGTTCTTCCCCATGATCATGGCCCGGCCGACCGGAGACATCCTGACCTCGCCCACGGCGGTACTCTTCGGGTCCAGATCCGACCAGCGCTGGCCCACGTTGACGATGTTGGGGTCGCAAAAGTTGATGTAGAGAGGGACCTTGCGCTTGAATGCGAAGATTTCATCATGGGTGGCGTTGTAGCCGGCGATGCGCCCTTCGTCTCCCGCTTCGTGCAACAGTGGCCGTTCGCCAGTGACGTCGCCGGCGATGAAGATGTGGTTGTCGCCGATCTGCATGGTGTTGCGGTTAAAGTCTGGGATACCCTGCTGGTCCAGCTGGATACCGGCATTCTCGATAGACAGGTTGTCCAGGTTGGGCTTGCGGCCGAGGCTGGCCAGCACCTTGTCCACCAGCACTGACTGCGTACCGGCAGTGACCCTCAACCTGCCATTCTCCTCGGTGACCCCGGCTGCATGCCCCAGGTGCAGGGGGAAATCCTTGCCCATGATCTCGATGGCGCTCTTCGACACCACCGGGTCTTCCAGGCCACCGATGGTCTCGAGTGCATCGAAGCCGGTCACCTCCACCTCGAGCCTGGCCAGGGACTGGCCGATCTCCAGCCCGATCACTCCCAGGCCGATAATGGCCATGGACTCGGGCAGGTCCTCCAGTTCGAACACGCTGTCGGTGGTGACGATGTGATCTCCAAAGGCCTGCCAGGGCTCCGGGATGATGGGGCGGGACCCAGTGGCGATAATGATCTTGTCCGCACGGATGCGCTGGTCGTTCACTTCCAGGGTGTGAGGGTCGAGGAACCGGGCGTAACCCTCGATGAACAGCTCTTCGTTCATGTTGTCGGTACTGTTACTGAGTACCCGGTCGACGAAGGTATCACGCATGTCCCGCACATGCTCCAGGGACTCGGCCACATTCAGCTCCAGCTCTTCATGTCCCTCGACACCGTAACGGCCAAGGATCTTGCGCCGGTGAAAGTCCTCCGACAGCTGGATCAGCGCCTTGGATGGCATACAGCCGACTCGGGCACAGGTAGTGCCCGGTTCCCCCCCGTTGATCAGGATGAAACTCTTTCCCGAGGGGCGTACCTTGCCCAGGGCATAGAGACCAGCGCTGCCCGATCCGATGATAGCGACTTCAACTCTTCTCTCTTCCACAGGGTTCTCCAGAATATAAAGTGGTCGATCAGGTATTTTGTGTGACGCGGCTAAGATTTTCGGTATGCGTTCACGAACAAAAAAATGGCCGTGGATTGACGCGGATCAAACACGGATGATTGTGGCCCAGACCGCCTTGAACAGCAGGCGACAGATCACCTCGGGGTGCAACTGTACCCAGGGATTGAGATCGTCTGGAGGGTGGTTACACGAACGATCAGTTAGGTTCTCTCGATATCCTTTCCGTCCCATTCAACCGTCCCTGGCCGTCGGCTTCGAATCTGTCATCGTCCAAAGAGCGGAGCGTTTCCTCCATGAGGCCTTCGCAAAATCGCCTGTTACCGAGCTGCACGACCCGTGCCGAGCCCTGATCGATGAATCTGGCGCCGACGGCCAGCAGCACATCATCAGATGGCCAGCCGGCCTCAGTCGCAACCTGGTCCGGAACGGTAATGATCTCTTCCGCCATGGCATCGCCCGGAAGATAGCCCTCGTTCTGCTCATGAAAGGTCTCGGCTTCTTCGTAGTTCCTGGCAACGATGAACCAGTCCTCGCAGTGGTCTTCGGTGACCACCCAGTAGAGTCTCATGGTCATGCGTCTTGTCCTCCTGAGGGAAAGCTGGGCCACACGGGGGTGGAGCCGACTGATACCTGGATCCTGCAAGTATGCGCACGCACATAGCACAGCCTCTTGTTCCGTAGAGCGATATGAAAAATCCCGGCAATCACAATAAGGATTCCACTCAATTTTTCATTCACTCTACGAAACAATATATTGCACTCTATATGCACGGCTACTTGCAGGATCTAGGTGATAAGGAAAAACATAGACCCGCACTCGATGCATGTCAATGCAGGCGGGGAACAGCGTAGCGGTTCCCTTGTGACGGCCATGTATGACGGTGTCGAACGGAGCGGTCACGGTTCCTGGATCAGGGGGGTGCTCTGACCGGCCATGAAGAGCCAGGTGTCGATTACCGTATCCGGATTCAGGGAAATGCTGCTGATGCCCTGGTCCAGCAGCCATTTCGCCAGATCCGGGTGGTCGGAGGGACCCTGTCCGCAGATACCTACATATTTGCCCTCTTCGCGGCAAGCACCGATGGCCATGCTCAGCATCTTTTTTACCGCCGGGTTGCGCTCGTCGAAGCCGGCAGCCACCAGGCTGGAATCCCGGTCCAGCCCCAGGGTCAACTGGGTCATGTCGTTGGAGCCGATGGAGAAGCCGTCGAAGTGCTGCAGGAATTCCTTCGCCAGGACCGCATTGGAGGGGAGTTCGCACATCATGATCATGCGCAGGCCGTTCTCGCCCCGTTTCAGGCCGTTCTTCTCCAGCGCTGCCACCACCCCTTTGGCCTCATCCAGGGTGCGGACGAAGGGGATCATGATCTCCAGGTTGGTCAGCCCCATCTCGTCCCGTACATACTTGAGCGCCTGGCACTCCAGTTCCCAGCAGTCGCTGAAACTGTCGGAGAGGTAGCGGGCGGCGCCGCGGAAGCCGATCATCGGGTTCTCTTCCTGTGGCTCGTAGCGGGTGCCGCCGATCAGGTTGGCGTACTCGTTGGATTTGAAGTCGGACATACGAACGATGACCGGGGCGGGAGAGAAGGCGGCCGCGAGGGTGGAGACCCCCTCCTGGATCTTGGCGACGTAGAAATCCACCGGGCTTGCGTAGGCGGCGACCAGCGGCCTGATCTGATCCTGCAGTTTCGGGGGCAGGTGGTCGTATTCGAGCAATGCCTTCGGGTGGATACCGATCATGTTGCTGATGATGAATTCCAGTCGTGCCAGCCCGACTCCCATGTTGGGGATGCTGGCAAAATCGAATGCTCGATCCGGGCTGCCGACGTTCATCATGATCTTGGTCGGGATCTCAGGCATGGCATCCAGTTCGATGACTTTGTGCTCGAACTCCAGCCTCCCCTCATAGATGAAGCCACTGTCCCCCTCGGCGCAGGAGACGGTTACCTCCTGGCCATCCGGAATGGCACGGGTCGCATTGTCGCAGCCGACCACGGCCGGGACCCCCATCTCCCGGGCGATGATGGCCGCATGGCAGGTACGCCCGCCCCGGTTGGTGACGATGGCGGAGGCCCGTTTCATGATCGGTTCCCAGTCCGGGTCGGTCATGTCGGTGACCAGCACATCACCGGAGAGCACCTTGTCCATGTCATCCAGGCTCATGATCACCTTGGCAGTGCCGGCACCGATGCGGGAACCGATGGAACGACCCTCGGCGAGCAGTTCACCCTTCTCTTTCATTTCGTAGCGTTCGATCACTTTGCCGCTGCGACTCTGTACCGTCTCCGGTCGCGCCTGTACGATGTAGAGCCGGTTGTCGACACCATCCTTGGCCCACTCGATGTCCATCGGGCGGCCATAGTGCTTCTCGATGGTGACGGCCTGGCGGGCCAGTTCTTCCGCCTCCGCATCGGTTATGGAGAAACGTACGCAGTCGGCGGGGTCCACCTCGATCGTCTTGACCGGGCTCTTCAGATGCAGGTCATAGACCATTTTGACCGCCTTGCCCCCCACATTGCGTCGCAGCAGGGCCGGCCGGCCGGCCGCCAGTGTGGGTTTATGGATGTAGAACTCGTCCGGATTGACGGCCCCCTGTACCACCATCTCACCGAGGCCGTAACTGGAGGTGATGAAGACCACGTCACGGAAGCCGGATTCCGTGTCCAGGGTGAACATGACACCGGAAGCGCTGATATCCGAACGGACCATCTTCTGAATGCCGGCGGAGAGGGCGACCAGGCTGTGTTCGAAGCCCTGGTGTACCCGATAGGAGATAGCACGGTCGTTGAACAGGGAGGCGAATACCTCGTGGATGGCGTGTTTGATGTTCTCCAGCCCTGAAATATTGAGGAAGGTCTCCTGCTGACCGGCGAACGAGGCTTCGGGGAGGTCTTCCGCGGTGGCCGAGGAGCGGACGGCCCAGGAGACCTCGCTGCTGTACTCCCGTTCCAGGGTAGTGTAGGCCTGATCGATGGCCTGTTCCAGTTCCGGTTGAAAGCGGGTCTGACGAATCCACCCCCGAATGTCGGCCCCGGTCTTTGCCAGCGCATTCAGGTCGTCCACATCCAGTGCATCCAGCGCCTGGTTGATGCGGTCTGCCAGTCCATCCGTGGCCAGGAACTCCCGGTAGGCATGAGCCGTGGTTGCGAAGCCGCCGGGAACCAGCACCCCGAGGCCGCTCAGGTTGCTGATCATCTCACCCAGAGATGCATTCTTTCCGCCGACCGTCTCGACGTCACCCATCCCCAGTTCGCTCAGCCACAGGACGTACTCGTTCATGATATTCCTCGATTGGTTTGCAGGGTAAACCCAAGGCAATTTAAGGGTTTTGCGGTGGCGCTGCAATAAAAATTATTGCAGGAAAGAATTTTTTTATCGACGGGAATCCACCGCCTGTGGAGCGGTTACGGTGGGGAAGAGAGGTTCGAGAACAACCCGCAGGTCAGGGTGTATCGAAGCGGGCCCTGACCTGCAGTTCCGATCGTTTTATGCCGGCTGCCAATTGGCCGCGATTACCGGTGCGATCTCCCGTTCGACTTCGGCCGACGGGCCAGTCTGACCGGGCGCATTCCCGTTTTCCGGGTCATGGAACAGCCCTGAAAGGGCCGCAGATACCAGCCCAGGGAAACGCCCTGGGTTGGGGAATAGCCCACCAAGTCAGCCATGAA
>JAUXBK010000108.1 GCA_030619405.1 Sedimenticola sp.
CGGGGGTCTGTCGGATCGGTCAACTGTGACCTGGATCCTCCAAGTGCTCACACTCACAGAGACAAGCTCTTGATCCGTATACCGATATTTGCTCCCTCGGAAATCACAATAAGGATTCCACTCGGTCGCAAATTCGCTCTACGAATCAATATCTTGCACTCTGTAAGCACGATCACTTGCAGGATCTAGGTGTGACTCGCGGTCGAACAGATGCCCCTGGCTTACACAATAGGAGAGCCACTTGGAGAGAAACAGGTTCACCCGCCACTTCTGCTCCAGCATCGATGGCTGCAACCCTCCATTCAGCAGCAGGGATTTTTGATTGATTTCAAGCACTTCCACCTGCCCCGAATCATGATACACCCTGAGCTGGGCATCGGGATCGGGCTTTCGCGCTGCTGCGTGAGAAAAATAGTAGGTGAGGCGGGCCAGCGTAGTATAGGGCGTCTGCTCCAGCACCTCCAGGTGGAGGTCCATCGCCCCACGCGGGCTGGAGACGTGTCGACCCTCTATACCACGGATCTCCGGGGCCAGACGCATGAGATGACGGTAATTCTCGTCACACAGATCCATCAACCAGCCCACGGTAGGGCGGCTATGGTAGAGGGAATTCAGACCCCAGGGATAACTGGGAGCCCTCATGTCCCCTCTTGCCCGTGCAACGGCAAAACGATACTGCTCATAGTGTTCACTGTTCGGCTGACTTCTTTTTCCCTTGAGTGCAGCCAGTTGTTTCCCCTGGCGGCTGGAGTACGAAAGATGGTCGGCAGTATATCAGTGATTGTCGCGATACTCCGACTGCGTCGCTCACAAAAAAAGCCGGTAACTGTGATTACCGGCTTTTTTCGTTGAAAAACAGAGCCGGCGTCAGGCGTTGGCGCTCTCTTCGGCTATCTGTTTGTGCACTTCAGCCATATCGAGTTCGCGCGCCTTCTGCAACAAATCCCGGAACGCCCCTTCCGGCAATGCGCCGGGCTGACTGAATATGATCACCTTTTCACGGAAGATCATCAGTGTCGGGATGGAGCGGATCTGGAAATGCATGGCTATCTCCTGCTCCTCTTCCGTATTCACTTTGGCAAATACGATATCCGGGTGCTCTTCGGAAACCTTCTCATAGGTGGGTGCAAACGAACGACAGGGGCCACACCAGGGGGCCCAGAAATCTACGATAACAAAATCACTTTCAGATACAGTTTTTTCGAAACTGTCTTTGTCCAGTTCAGTAACGGCCACGGAAGTCCCCTGTGCAGGTATAGCTAAAGAAAGTTTGATATTGTATCAGGGAAGACTTATGTATTAACAGACGTTTATAAACGAAAAAAACCGGACTGCAAGTCCGGTTTTTTCACTGTTCTCGACCCAAAAAACTTCAGCCGAGACCGCTGAAGATCTGCTCGCGAATCTCGTCCACACTGCCCACGCCATTCACCTTCACGTACTTCAGGTTCCCGGCATCGGCCTCCTTGGTGTAAAAATCGATCAGGGGTTCGGTCTGATCATGGTAGATCTTCAGGCGTGCCTTAACCGTCTCCTGCTGATCGTCATCACGCTGAATCAGCGGTTCCGCGGTCACGTCGTCCTTGCCCTCCTCCTTCGGGGGATTGAAGGTGACGTGGTAGGTGCGACCGGAAGCGAGATGGACGCGACGACCGGACATGCGCTTGATGATCTCTTCATCAGGTACATCGATCTCTACCACGGCATCGACCGCAACTCCTGCCTCCTTCAAGGCCTCGGCCTGTGGGATGGTGCGCGGGAACCCGTCGAACAGATAGCCGTTCTTGCAATCGTCGTCTTTGATGCGCTCCTTCACCATTCCCATGATGATGTCGTCCGAGACGAGACCACCCGCATCCATGATCTTCTTGGCCGCCTTGCCAAGCTCGCTGCCCGCTTTCACGTGAGCGCGCAGCATGTCTCCGGTAGAGATCTGGGGAATATTGTACTTTTCCTTGATGTAGTTGGCCTGTGTGCCTTTTCCGGCGCCGGGGCCGCCAAGCAGAATTACGCGCATCGGGTTACTCCTGGTTGTGAATCGGGTTCAAGGGGGCTACAGCCGCCTCGGTCCGGCGGAAGTCTGCCATAGCCCCGCCAAAACCGCCATTCGAGTGTGCAAATATGCAAATACAGTGGGTTTATGAAGGCCTGCCTGAAAACAGTAACAAAATCCGCGTTATTTCCGCGTCAATCCGCGGCTGGAGGCCCGCCTGTCTGAAAACTGTCACGCCCCTTAGAGCATCAGCTGGTTGAGCCGGCGCACGAAGGCCGCCGGGTCCTCCAGCTGGCCTCCCTCCGCCAGGGTCGCCTGATCGAGCAGGATCCGAGCCAGATCCCCGAACACCGCCTCGTCCTGCTCATCGTTCATTCGCTCAACCAGCGAGTGGGTCACATTGACCTCCAGTATCGGTCGGCTGCCCGGAGTCTCCTGACCCAGCTGTTTCATGACCCGCTGCAGGTTGGCGCTCATATCGTAGTCTCCCACCACGATGCAGGCCGGGGACTCGGTCAGGCGGTTGCTGACCCGCACCTCCTGAACAGCGTCACCCAGTGCCCCGGTGATCCGTTCCACCAGCCCCTTATGTTCTTCCGCGACCTTTTCCAGCTGCTTCTTGCTCTCCTCATCCTCGAGCTCACCCAGATCCAGCTGCCCCTTGGCCACCGACTGCAGGTGCTTGCCCTGGTAGTCGGCCAGGTGAGAGACCAGCCACTCATCGACGCGATCGGTCAGCAACAGCACCTCCACACCCTTCTGCTTGAACACCTCCAGATGGGGGCTGTGGAGCGCCGCCGCATAGCTGTCTGCAGTGATGTAATAGATCTTCTCCTGCTTCTCCTGCATCCTTTCGATATAGTCATCCAGTGCGACGGTCTGTGCCTCGCTCTCCGACTTGGTAGTGGTGAAACGCAGTAGCCCCGCGACCTTCTCCTTGTTGGCAAAATCCTCTGCCGGCCCCTCTTTCAACACCTTGCCGAAAGCGTTCCAGAAAGCCTGGTACTTCTCACCCTCCTCCTTGGCCATCTTCTCCAACAGCCCCAGCACCCGCTTGCTGTTGGCGGTGCGGATACTGTCGATCTTGCGGTCGTGCTGCAGGATTTCCCGGGAGACGTTGAGCGGCAGGTCATCCGAATCCACCACCCCCTTGACGAAACGCAGATAGTGGGGCATCAGCTTGTCGGCCTCATCCATGATGAAGACCCGCCGCACGTAGAGCTTCACCCCGTGCTTCGGCTCCTGCTCCCACAGGTCGAACGGCGCCTTCGCCGGCAGGTACAGGAGAGAGGTGTATTCATGCTTTCCCTCTACCCGGTTGTGGGACCAGGCCAGCGGGTCCTCGAAATCGTGGCTGATATGCTTGTAGAACGCTTTGTATTCCTCGTCCGTGATCTCCGACTTGCTGCGCATCCAGAGCGCGGTCCCCTTGTTGACCTGCTCCCATTGGGGCGCCGGCGGCTCCTCACCCTCAGGCGCGAATTGTTCCGTCAGCATCTCCACCGGAATGGCGACGTAGTCGGAAAACTTGGTGATGATCGCCCGCAGACGGAAACTCTCCAGAAACTCATCCTCCCCCTCACGCAGGTGGAGGGTGATCTCGGTCCCCCGGTACGCTTTCTCGACCGTCTCGATAGAATAGGAGCCCTCACCCGATGACTCCCAGCGCACCCCGTGCTCGCCACCCAGCCCCCCCCGGCGGGTCAGCAGTGTCACCTTGTCAGCAACGATGAAGGAGGAGTAGAAGCCGACGCCAAACTGGCCGATGAGCTGATTGTCCTGGGTCTGATCCCCGGAGAGAGACTCCAGGAACTTACGGGTGCCAGAACTGGCGATGGTACCGATGGTATCCGCCACTTCCTGGCGACTCATGCCGATACCATTGTCTGAAATGGTGATGGTGCGGCGTTCCTTGTCCACGGAAATGCGGATGCGAAGGTCCGGATCGTCCTCATACAACGCGTCGTCGGTCAGCGCCTCGAAACGGAGTTTTTCCGCCGCATCGGATGCGTTGGAGATCAGTTCCCGCAGAAAGATCTCCTTGTTGCTGTACAGAGAGCGTATCACCAGCTTCAAAACCTGGCTCACCTCCGCCTGAAATTCCATGGTCTCCTTGTGCGCATCAACTGTCATTGCCGTCGTTACCTCCAAACTCGGGTTTTCAATAATATTCTGGAACCAGGCTGGCCCGGGAACCTGTTGGATCGGGTGCGGCCCCGTCTCGACCGGACAAGACCAACAGACTTCCCCCAGAAAGCAGAGATCGGATTATGGGGGCTGGCACCAGGATTTCAACCCCTCACCACTGCGCTCACTCGATTCTTGGCTGGGCTTGTGCTTGAATATTCGCCTCAGGAAACGCCGTGGAACCCAGCTGTCATGAACATCGAACAGATCAATACCCAACCATTTTCCGATCAACGTCCCGGCACATCGGGCCTGCGCAAGAAGGTACGTCAGTTTCAGCAGCCCCGTTATCTGGAGAACTTCGTCCAGTCCATCTTCGATACCCAGAGCGACCTCAGCTCCGGCGCCCTGGTGGTCGGGGGGGATGGCCGCTACTACAACCGCACCGCCATAAAGACCATTCTGCGCATGGCGGCCGCCAACGGTGTCGTCCGCGTCCTGGTGGGCCGGGGTGGCATCCTCTCGACCCCGGCCGCCTCCTGCATCATCCGCAAATACAACACCCAGGGCGGGATCATCCTCTCCGCCAGCCACAACCCGGGGGGGCCGGATGAGGATTTCGGCATCAAGTTCAATGTTCCCAACGGTGGACCGGCACCGGAGAAGGTGACCGAGGCGATGTACCAGCGAACCCTGGAGATCGACAGCTACCGCATCGTTGAGGCCGACGATATCGACCTCGACCAGCCGGGTATCCAGACCCTGGGCGAGATGCAGGTCGAGATCATTGATCCGGTCAACGACTATGCCAATCTGATGCGGGAGATTTTCGACTTCGATGCCATTCATCAGCTGTTCAATTCCGGCCTGTTCCGTATGCGCTTCGATGCCATGCATGCGGTGACCGGGCCCTACGCCACCCAGATTCTGGAGAAAATGCTGGGCGCCGAACCCGGTACTGTGGTCAACGGCATCCCCAAAGAGGATTTCGGTGGCGGCCACCCGGACCCCAATCTGGTACATGCCCACGACCTGGTGGAGATGACCCGGGGCCATGACCCGGTGGATTTCGCTGCCGCCTCGGACGGCGACGGTGACAGAAACATGATCCTCGGCAAGAATTTCTTCGTCACCCCCAGCGACAGTCTGGCGATCCTGGCGGCCAATGCCCATCTGGTTCCTGGCTACAGCATTGGCATACCGGGTATCGCCCGCTCCATGCCCACCAGCCAGGCAGCCGACCGGGTGGCCGACGCGCTGGGTATCGACTGCTTCGAGACCCCCACCGGTTGGAAATTCTTCGGCAACCTGCTGGATGCGGGCAAGATCGCTATCTGCGGGGAGGAGAGCTTCGGCACCGGCTCTGACCACGTGCGGGAGAAAGACGGCCTCTGGGCAGTGCTCTTCTGGCTCAATCTGCTGGCGGTCAAGCAGCAGTCGGTCTCCGCCATCGTGCACGACCACTGGCGGCGGTTCGGCCGCAACTATTACACCCGCCACGATTACGAAGGGGTGGACAAAGCGGCCGCCGAGACGCTGATGAAAGATCTGCGGTTCCGGCTCGATGACCTGAAAGGTCAGCAATTTGGCGACTATAAGGTGGACTACGCCGACGATTTCGCGTACACCGACCCGGTCGATGGCAGCGTGTCAGAAAATCAGGGCATCCGCATCGGCTTCACCGATGGCTCCCGCATCGTATTGCGTCTCTCCGGCACGGGCACCGTCGGCGCCACCCTGCGCGTCTACCTGGAGGCCTACGAACCCGACCCGGACAGGCACGATCTGGAGACTGCCGACGTCATGGCACCCCTCGCTGACCTGGCCGAGGAACTGGCGGATATCCGGAAGCGAACCGGGCGGGAAAAACCGGACGTCATCACCTGATCTTTCGATGTTCGACGAGCCTCGCTCATCCCTGATTTACGAATACCCCCTATTAAGGATATGTCTGCAGAGCCGATGCCGGGTAACCCCGCAACCGATCGACTGATCGAGACCTATCGGAACTACCCGGAGGCGCAGCGCCGTATCCTCCAGGTGCTGTCGGTCGTCTACGAGCCGATCAATCAGACGACCCTGCAAAAGATTCTGCGTCAACTCGGCTGGCGGGCCCCGAATGGCCTGCCACTGGCCGAGATCATGGCAAAACCCTTTCGGGAACAGGCGCTCACCGACGGTCTGGTATTTCACGAGAAGAACTGCCTGCAGTGCTACCCGGATATAGTGGAGGTGTTGACCCGGGAAGCGGTTGCCGCGGGCCTGTTTCCGGAGATCGCCCGAGTGGCGGAAACGATCGTGCCGATCAGCGCCCGATCCTACCCGTATCACCAGGAAACCGAGCTCGGTTCGGTACGCCGTTTGCGCACTGCCCTTTACGACGGCGACGCCAAAAAGGTTCTGAAACAACTGGGGATCAATGGCTGGTCTGGCAGGCTCACCGGAGACCGTCTCTCGAGGGAACTGATCCGGATCTGTATTCAACCCTTCGATCGCCCGTGGTTCGACGGGCTCTCCGCCACCATTCGCTTCCAGGTCCTGGCATCTCTGTTGGACGCATCCATCGTGACACTCGACAGTTCAGCTGCTACCTGGCAGGCAATGCTGGATGCTTTCGGCGCCAGACCGCCCCACCCGGCGGTTGCCTTTTTTCTGGCCGAGCAGTGGCTCTACCGCGGCATGCCCGAGCAGGCCGAGGCGGTGTTGCCGAATGACGGCTCTGTTCGCTGCCTCTCCCTGCAGGGCTGGAGCCATTTTATCCAGGGGCGCTACCCGGAGGCCATCGAGTATTACCAGGCCGCATTGACCGCAGAAAAAAGAAAGACCCGAAAACGCAACGTCCATATCCCCGGTCTCCCGGGTGTCTGTTTCGTGCTGGCATTGCGCAGCAGCGACGACCCATCCCATCACGCGCTGGCCAGGAAGCAGCTGCTGATCGCGGAAAAAGCGGCAAACAATGACCGTTTCGACGCTGTTTTCCGCCTATTGGGTGACCTGCTGCAAGTCCTGTCCGGGGAGATGCAAGTCCAACAGAGTGTCTGGATGCAACGGGAATCCCTGGCTATCGAGCCCTGGCTCGATCTGTTCCGCTGCCTGGCCCTGCACTGGACGGGGTCGAAACCGCGTTCGCGACAGCTGGCCAAACTTCTCAAATATTGCAACACGAGCCAGGAATCCGGGTTATGGTGGTACGCCTGGGAAGCGGCGCTCCTGCTCGAACGCATGAACAAGGCAGATGGTTGCGCCAGCAGCGCTGCCAAGGCGAAACAGGCCTCGGCATTTCATTCGATAACCGATCTGTTCCGGCCGGAAGCACCCTGGGAGCGGGCATTGCGGGCCCTCAAGGGCGTCCGTGAAGGCGGCTCGGAGAGCGATACGACGATGCCATCGGATCTGCGTATGGCCTGGCGCATCCACTGCTATAGCAGTAACTGCACCCTCGAACCCCGGGAACAGAAACGGACCAAAAAGGGTGGTTGGACCAAGGGCCGGGCAGTCTCACTGGAACGTCTGCACCAGCAGCCAGACACCTTCGACTACATGACGCCGCAGGATCTTCGGATATGCCGGCAGATCGAGGCCGAGACGGTCTACGAATACTTTGGGCATTACCCCCGGACCGTCTACAAACTGAACAGCGATCAGGCCCTGCTCGAGGCAGTAGGACACCCGCGGCTGTTCTGGATCGATGATCCGGAGCGGCCGGTGGAGTTGATCCAGGGTGAACCGATACTGGAGGTCCGCCGTCAAAAAAACCGGCTGCAACTCCAGCTGCAACCCTGCCCTGTTCCCGACCACAATCTGATCCCGCAACTGGAAGGGAAGCGACGGCTGCGTCTGGTGGCCTTCAATACTCAGCACCGGCACATCGCCGAGATCCTGGGAGAGAAAGGACTGACCGTCCCGCTGACGGCAAAGCAACAGGTACTGGAGAGCATCACTGCCATCGCCCCCCTGCTCAGCATCCATTCCGACATCGGTGCAAACACAGGGGCGGGTGCGACGTCGGTAACCGCTGACCCCAGACCGCATATCCATCTGCGGCCGGCCGGCCCCGGCCTGGCGTTGGAATGTTATATCCGGCCCTTCGGTGAGGCGGGCCCCCTGTTTCGCCCGGGAGAGGGGGGTACCACGCTCTTCACCGAGGTCGAGGGCAAGCCGCTGCAGACGACCCGGGATGCCAATGCCGAGCAGACAAACGCTGCACGACTGCTGGAGCAGTGTCCTGAACTGGACCCGGAAGCGGGGTGGAACTGGGTATTGGAGGAGCCGGAGACCGCCCTGGATACCCTGCTCCGGCTCCAGGAACTCGGTGACGAGGTATCCCTGGAGTGGCCCCAGGGCCAGAAGATCCGGCTCACGCCCCCCTTTGAAC
>JAUXBK010000192.1 GCA_030619405.1 Sedimenticola sp.
CTATGCTCCAAGGCAAGGGGCAGCCTGGATGCTGTAGGGGGGATAAGCGTAGCGCATCCACCATCCCGGGCGTTGCGGCATGTGGTCAGACCATTGGTGGATGCGGCGCGCATAAGTGTCGTGCAAAATGAAAGTTTTGTGCGCGCACCTTATCCCCCCTACGAAATTACCCCGGAAAATTGAGAACTAACGACAAAAATGGCTTGAAAACCAGCTGAGACACGTAGGTAATCAGAATCTCATGTCAAGCACCCACCCCCCTGTCGTTCTCTCCATCGCCGGTCATGACCCCAGCGGTGGCGCCGGTATCCAGGCCGATATCGAGGCCATCACCGCCCAGGGCTGTATCGCCACGACGGTGATCACCTGCCTGACGGTACAGGACACCGAAAACATAAAGCGGCTGGTCCCCCTGGACCCGGAACTGGTGGCGGACCAGGCACGCACACTGCTGGCCGATATACCGGTCCAGGCATTCAAAATCGGGCTTCTCGGGAATACCGCCATTGCGGATGTTGTCGCCAATTTGCTGGCCGACCAGCCTCGGATCCCGGTGGTGCTGGATCCGGTGCTGGCTGCCGGCGGGGGCGCCGAACTGGCAGGCCGGTCACTTCTGGAGCAAATCCGCACGAAACTGCTGCCCCGCACCACGGTGGCGACACCCAACTCTGAAGAGGCCCGCCGCCTGACCGAAGAGCAGTCGCTGGAGGCGTGCGCCCGGGAGATACTCTCCTACGGCTGCCAGGGCGTACTGATCACCGGTGGTCACGAATCGGAGCGGGACGTGGTCAACCGGCTCTACCGTCCCGGCCGGAATCCGGTCAGTCGAAACTGGCCCCGGCTGCCGGGAAGCTATCATGGCTCCGGCTGTACCCTGGCCGCCTCACTGGCGGCACTGCTGGCGCGGGGCGTGCCTCTGGAACAAGCAGTGGCAGAGGCGCAGGCCTACACCTGGAATACGCTCTCCCACAGCTACAGTCCCGGTCGGGGACAATCCATCCCCTGCCGCTTTTTTAAATCGGAAAACAAGGGAGGCTCTTGCAAACCCCCTGAATCCCCTCTCCCTTGAGAGAGAGGGGGTATTTTGCAAGAACCTAAGGGGCGGAGATTGAACGACGCACAGAGACTTCGCGGGCTCTACGCCATTACCGACAGCCGTCTGGCGGCTCAGAGCTCGCTGTCACAACAGGTGGCCCAGGCCCTGGCGGGCGGTGCCCGGGTGATCCAGTACCGGGACAAGGGCGGGGACCCGGACCGCCGCATGAGAGAGGCCTCCGGACTGCTACAGCTGTGCCATCAGAAAGGGGTACCATTGATCATCAATGATGATCTGGAACTGGCGGTCCAGGTGGGAGCGGACGGGATCCATCTGGGAAAGGATGACCCGTCGATAGCCCGGGCACGCCGGCGACTCGGACCCGGTCCCCTGATCGGGGTTTCCTGCTACAACCGCTTCGAGCTGGCGGTTTCCGCACAAGCGGCAGGGGCGGACTACATCGCATTCGGCCGTTTCTTCCCCTCCTCCAGCAAACCGGGGGCGGTGCAGGCGGAAGCCGGCCTGTTGCGCCGAGCAAAGGAGGAACTGCACATACCCACGGTTGCCATCGGCGGAATTACCCCGGAAAATGGCGCCCCACTGATAGCCGCAGGCGCCAGCATGCTGGCAGTGATAGAGGGCGTGTTCGGACAACCGGACATCCGCGCCGCCTGCGAACGTTTCAACCAACTTTTCGAAGACTACTGAGGACGCTTTGCCATGACCGGTTCCCACCAGCGCTTCATCCAGGCCCAACAGCACATTCCCGGCGGGGTCAACTCACCGGTACGAGCGTTCAAGGGGGTCGGCGGCGACCCGGTGTTCGTCGATCATGCCAGCGGACCCTACATCTTCGACCCGGAAGGAAACCGCTATATCGACTACGTCGGCTCCTGGGGGCCCATGATCCTGGGCCATGCCCACTCCCAGGTGATCGAAGCGGTGAGCCAGGCAATCGGCAAGGGCCTCTCCTTCGGGGCGCCCACCGAGCTGGAGACCCGCATTGCCGACCTGGTGTGCGAGTTGATGCCCTCCATCGAGATGGTGAGGATGGTCAGCTCCGGCACCGAAGCAACCATGAGCGCGATCCGCCTGGCCCGGGGCTACACCGGCCGGGACAAGATCGTGAAGTTCGAGGGGTGTTATCACGGCCACTCGGACTCACTGCTGGTGAAGGCGGGCTCCGGCGCCCTCACCCTGGGCCAGCCCAGCTCCCCGGGCGTGCCCGCCTGCCTGGCAGAACAGACCATCACCCTGGACTTCAACGATCTGGAGCAGGTGCGGGAGGCCTTCAGCCGCATCGGTGAGCAGATCGCCTGCATCATCGTGGAACCGGTTGCCGGCAACATGAACTGCATACCGCCCGTCCCCGGGTTTCTCGAAGGGTTGCGGGCCATCTGTGATCAGTATGGCACGGTACTGATTCTGGACGAGGTGATGACCGGCTTTCGCGTCGCCCTGGGCGGTGCCCAGGGCATCTACGGCATCGAGCCGGACCTGACCACCCTGGGAAAGGTGATCGGTGGCGGCATGCCAGTGGGCGCCTTTGGCGGCAAGCGGGAGATCATGGAACGGATCGCCCCGCTGGGGCCGGTCTACCAGGCGGGTACCCTCTCCGGGAACCCGGTGGCCATGACCGCCGGTCTAATCACCCTGGGGCTGGTCTCCCGGCCGGGTTTCTACGACCAGCTTGGCGCCACCACCGAAAAACTGGTCGCCGGCCTGCGGCAGCAGGCCGCAGCGGCCGGTGTGCCTCTGACCAGCAACCAGGTGGGCGGCATGTTCGGCATCTTCTTCACCGAGGTGGAACAGGTGAACGATTTTGCCCAGTCCACGGCCTGCGACCAGGCGCGCTTCCGCACTTTCTTTCACGCCATGCTGGAACAGGGCGTCTACCTGGCCCCCTCCGCCTTCGAGGCGGGTTTCGTCTCCGCCGCCCACGGGGAGGAGGAGATCCTGACCACCATCGAGGCAGCGGGAAAGGCATTTCGGAAGATTGGAGAATAGTTGGCAATTGGAATCCTATTTCAACCAGCTCCTGGAGTGGGTGACGCTCCACCCGCACTGGTCCGGGTTGATCATCTTTCTGGTAGCCATGGCGGAATCCCTCGCCATTGTCGGGATGGTCGTGCCGGGGGTAGTGATCATGTTCGGCATCGGCGCCCTGATCGCCGTGGGCTCCATCGACTTCTGGTCGGCCATGGGCTGGGCGGTGACGGGTGCGGTGGCAGGGGACGGTTTCAGCTTCTGGCTGGGGCGCCACTTTCAGCAACGCGTGACCCACATCTGGCCCTTCAGCCGCTACCCCGAGAGCCTGACACGGGGCATCGCCTTCTTTCAGAAGTACGGCGGCAAGAGTGTCGCCTTCGGCCGTTTCTTCGGCCCGGTCCGTGCCATCATTCCCCTGGTTGCCGGGATGCTGGAGATGCCCCCCTGGCGTTTCTTTGCGGCCAACCTGCTGTCGGCCCTGGTCTGGGCACCCGCCTACCTGCTGCCGGGGATGGTGTTCGGTGCCTCCATGGAACTGGCTTCCCAGGTCGCGGTCCGGTTGGTGCTGTTAATGCTGCTTCTGGTGGCGGCAACCTGGCTCACCTCTGTGTTGATAAGAAAGGCCTTCCTGCTGCTGCAGCCCCACGCATCGGCCCTGGTCCAGGGGATACTCCACTGGGGACGCTCGCACCCGCGGGCCCGGGGAATCGCACAGGCACTGGCCGACCCCGACCACCCGGAGGCCCGCGGGCTCTCCACCCTGGCAGGACTACTGGTGCTGGGGACCGCCCTGTTCGTATTGGTCCTGGGCTGGGTGTTACGGGGCCCTCTCCACCAGGGAATCGACTACACTGTGCTGGAGGGGCTGCAGAGCCTGCACGCGCCCTGGGCCGACAACCTGATGGTGCTGATCACCGGGCTGGCCGACCCCTCGACCATGGTGCTCTTTCCTCTCGCCGTGCTCGCTCTGCTGCTCTGGCAACGCCGGTTTCAGGCCGCCCTGCACTGGCTGGCAGCGGCGGGATTCTGCCTGGCGGCCGTCCCGCTGCTGAAATACGGCCTTCGAATTCCCCACCCGGAGATCGTAGCCGGCGTGGCCGGGAGTTACTCCTTTCCCAGTGGGCACACCCTCTGGGCAACGGTGATGTACGGGTTTCTCGCGGTGATGGTGGCCCCCCTGACAGCAGCGCGCTGGCGCTGGGTGCCCTACAGCCTTGCCGGACTGATCACCGTTGCCGTAGCCTTCTCCCGGCTCTACCTGGGGGTCCACTGGCTCTCCGATATACTGGCGAGCCTCACGCTCGGGGTGACATGGGTCTCGGCCCTGGGGATCGCCTACCGGCGCCACAGCGGGGACGGGCGGAGCCCGTGGTCACTGCTGGCTACCGCGGCAGGGGCGGTGGTGTTGATGCTTGGGGTCCAGACCGGGCTGCACCAGCAGCGCAACCTCGATCGTTATGCCCCCACGGTGCACCAGATTCCCATGGCAGAATCCCACTGGTGGCAACAGGGCTGGTCCGAACTGCCAATGGTGCGCCTGGATACGGTACGGCAGAGCCAGCCCCTCAACATTCAGTACGCAGGATCACTGAAGCGCTTCCAGAGACTGCTCTCCCCCACCGGCTGGCGGCCTGCCACCCGCCTCGACTGGGGCAATCTGCTGAAGCTGCTCTCACCCGGGCTGTCGCTGCAGGAACTGCCAGTGCTGCCCCAGGTGCACGACGGCAGACACGACCGGCTGACCCTGGAAAAACCACTGCCGGACGATCACCGCATGATACTGCGGCTCTGGTCCAGCCGGGTGCAGCTCACCCCGGGCGAGGATCCGCTCTGGGTAGGGACGGTGGGGGAACAGCGTCAGGTACGCCTGCTCGGGTTGCTCACCTTTGCCGCCACTGCGGACCGGTTCGACAGCTCGCTGAGACAGCTCCAGCAGGACAGCCACAGCTTCCCGGCAAGTCGAACCGTGGCCGATGGCAAGCTCCTGTTGCTTGATTCTACTTTGGCAGATTAAACGCAGATGAGGCACTGAATACAGACCTCAACACCATGATTAGATCTTGGAGTAACTTCTCAATAACCCGGGGCAAACGGGTAGGGTGGATCAAGGAGCGCAGCGACGGATCCACCAACGCTCCGTAGCCTGGTGTATCCGCTCCGCTTGATACACCCTACATTTTA
>JAUXBK010000041.1 GCA_030619405.1 Sedimenticola sp.
AGTGATCGTGCTTACAGAGTGCAAGATATTGATTCGTAGAGCGAATTTGCGACCGAGTGGAATCCTTATTGTGATTTCCAAGGGAGCAAATATCGCTATACGGATCAAGAGCTTGTGCTCTGTGAGTGTGAGCACTTGCAGGATCTAGGTGTCAAGTCAGCCTGGTACCATCATGGATCTAACCTGTTGTTAATAACACTTTAATGGTATTTATCGATATTTATTATTGGATAAATCAATAATAATTTCTTGTATCTTTGACGGGCAGCGCCCAAAACCTGCAGGTAAAACGCCGATGAACAGCGACAGCCCCTCTTCGAAGATCGCTACTGGTCAGCGCATCGTCCTGAGCTCAACCTCCCCCTTCCGCAATGCGTTGCTGAAACAGCTAAGGTTGGATTTCACCACCGCCTCTCCCGATATCGACGAGTCCCGGTTGCCCGGCGAGACACCAACCGCCCTGGTGACCCGGCTGGCAGAGGCGAAGGCCAGGGCTGTCCGGCTCCATTGTCCGGACGCCCTGATCATCGGATCCGACCAGGTGGCCTGTATCGACGGGGAGATTCTGGGAAAGCCGGGTTCCCGGGAGAAGGCCATCCGCCAGTTGCAAAGGGCATCGGGCAGGCGGGTCAGCTTCTATACCGGTCTCTCACTCCTGAATGGCCGCAGCGGGCAGGCCCGGACCATCTGCGAGCCCTTCCATGTTCATTTTCGACCGCTCAGCGACGCTGCGATCGAACGCTATCTGAACGCGGAGCAGCCCTACGGCTGCGCCGGCAGTTTCAAGTCCGAGGGTCTGGGTATCGCCCTGTTCCAGCATCTCGAGGGGGATGACCCCAACGCACTGATCGGTCTGCCCCTGATCAGGCTGGTCTCCCTGCTGGCGGAACAGGGGGTCGAGATCCCCTGATCTGTCGACCACCCCTCCATTGTGAATGGTCAGAAAGATGAGTGAAAAAACAGTCTGCATTCATGCATAAAAAAACCTGATTACCTGCGTGTCTAAGCTATGCTCCAAGGCAAGGGGCAGCCTGGATGCTGTAGGGGGGATAAGCGTAGCGCATCCACCATCCCGGAAAATTGAGAACTTACGACGAAAATGGCTTGAAAAACAGCTGAGACACGCAGGTAATCAGGTAAAAAAATGGCCACGGATTGACGCGGATTACACACGGATGTTGTTATGGCTTTGATACATGAAGAAATCACGAAATCCTGTTGTCACCTAGATCCTGCAAGTAGTCGTGCGTACAGAGTGCAATGTCTTTTGATCCCGTGAACGATTACGCAAAATACTACATCCACGCCCAGGAACTCCTGCTCGATTCATTCAGGCTGGGGCTACAAATCTACAATAGTGGTTTCCGCCCGAACTTCATCGTCGGCGTCTGGCGCGGCGGCACGCCCGTAGGCATAGCGGTCCAGGAGATCCTCGACACCCATGGGGTCAAAACCGACCACATCGCCATTCGCACCACCTCCTACTCCGGAATCGGTCAGCGGGAAAAGAAGGTCAGGGTCCACGGTCTCGGTTATGTGATCAGCAACGCCAACTGGGAGGATTCGCTGCTGATCGTCGACGACGTATTCGACACCGGCCTGAGCATCCAGGCGGTGATCGAGACCCTGCGGCGGAAGGCCCGGCGAAACACACCAAAAGATATAAGAATTGCTACCCCCTGGTTCAAACCCGGAAACAACAGGACCGACATGATCCCCGACTACTTCATACATCAGACCGAACAGTGGCTGATCTTCCCCCACGAACTGGATGGCCTCAGCCGTGAAGAGATCATGGAGAACAAGCCCGGGATGAAGAACCTCTATAAAGAGATGGGGGTCTAACCCCTTCAGATCAGGCCATCGCATGCCGATACAGATTTCTGAACCAGCAACGGTCAGAGAGGAATTCACAGCGATGTCCAAAGCAACCACCGTTTCCACCGATGAGATCCTGCTCATGCTGTGCAGGTCCGTCACCGGCGTCCTGACCTCAGCCACCGGCACGGACATTCATTACTCTGCCATGGTGCAGAAGATCAACAAAACCTGCCTGAAACCGGACATTGGCTGCTTCGTCCTGTTCGATGGCGGTTTTTCCGGCCTGGTGGTCACCAACTTCTCCGCGCCGGCCGCGCTGGAGATCTACCAGACCTACCTCACCAACATGGGCCTGCCCGCGGAGGAGCTGGCACAGCAGCACACGGCAGATGAGGTGGGCAACGTACTGGGCGAACTGATGAATCAGATCGTCGGCGATTTCACCGGCAAGATCGGCAAGGAACTGCTCACCTCCATCAATCAGAACCAGCCCAAGATGCTGGTCATCAACAAAGAGGTGATCGTTTCCATCAACACCAACCTGGACCGACCCCAGGCCAGGCGGGTCACCTTTACCACCGGCAACAACAACATTTTCTACCTGGAGCTGGCGATGGACAAGACCGAGTTCATAAAGCTGCACGATTTCGATCAGCAGGATGCCAACCCGGACCGAATCATCGACGAAGCCCGCAGTCGCGCAGCGGCGGCCGACGCACAATCCACCACCGCCGGGAGCACGGCGGAATCCGCCCTGCTGGAGGAACTCGGGCTCTGACTTCAGATGACAGAGGACGGAAGACAGAGGACAGAAAACATCGGTGGGTTGTAGCTTTATACGTAACCGTTCACGGTTATCAGTTTACGGTTTACGGTTTTTCAACGAACCATGTAGTGCCTGAAGCATTTTCGATATCGATTCCTGTATCAGTTCTTTCGCATCCTGCCCAGAAAATATATCCACCTCTCCAGCTAACTTCCTGTTTTATTAACTGAAAACTGTAAACTGATAACCGTGAACGGTTACCTTTATACCTTGGCCCAACCTGTACACTCTTGATCCCATGAGTCGGCTCTTCCTTTTCTTTACAAAAACACAATATGTTGTGAATTTGTTTTTTCTTTGGAAATCCGCAGCTTAGAGAATCAGCCGTTTCTGATGTGTATATAACATATTGATATTAATGTTTATTTGCATTTCCTAATAGACAACCCGCTACCTTGACAGCACCCCATCGGCAACCTAATCTTCGCATACCAAAACACAATATATAGTGTTTTGGGAGAACGGAAGATACCGCATCACCCGCAATCCCACCCAGCCCATAAAAACTTCAACCGACAGGGTTCGCGTGTAATGAAGAGTGCTCACCTCAAGGCCGTACCAGCCTCCGTTGTAGAGATCCCACTGCAGAAGGCCTCGATGGATATCTGGGACACCAAATATCGCCTCAAGAAGAAGGATGGCACGCCGGTGGACGGGGATATCGATGCCACCTACCGCCGCGTCGCCAAGGCCCTGTCGGATACCGAGGCGACACCGGAACTGCAACGGGAATGGGCGGAGCACTTCCTCTGGGCACTGCGCCATGGCGCCATTCCCGCCGGTCGCATCATCTCCAACGCCGGCGCCCGTATGCACAAGCCTGCGACTTCGACCATCAACTGCACCGTCTCCGGCACCATTCACGACTCCATGAACGAGATCCTGGGGAAGGTGCACGAAGCGGGGCTGACCCTGAAGGCCGGCTGCGGCATCGGCTACGAGTTTTCCACCCTGCGACCAAAAGGGGCCTATGTCAGTGGCGCCGGGGCCTACACCTCCGGCCCCCTCTCCTTCATGGATATCTACGACAAGATGTGTTTCACCGTCTCCTCCGCGGGCGGTCGCCGGGGAGCGCAGATGGCCACCTTCGACGTCGGCCACCCGGACGTGATGGATTTCATCCGCGCCAAACGGGAAGCCGGGCGCCTGCGCCAGTTCAACCTCTCCCTGCTGGTCACCGAAGAGTTCATGGAAGCGGTCAGGAACGACCGCAAATGGGATCTGGCCTTCCCCATCTCGGCGAAAGAGATCGAGGAAGATGGACTCGACCCCGCCGACCCGGAGCAGATCGTCTGGCGCGACTGGCCCCACCGGGAAGGCTATACGGTGGATGACAGAGGACGGGTGGCTTGTAAGATCTACAAGACCATCCGTGCCCGCCGCCTGTGGGACGTCATCATGTCATCCACCTACGACTACGCGGAGCCGGGGTTCATCCTGATCGACAAGGTCAACGAGATGAACAATAACTGGTTCTGCGAGAACGTGCGCGCGACCAACCCCTGTGTGACGGCGGACACCTGGGTGCACACCACAGGGGGACCACGCCAGGTCCGGGAGCTGATTGGCGCTCCGTTCAAGGCCCTGATCGACGGGACGGCGCACGTCAGTGGCCCGGAAGGTTTTTTCCGTACCGCGACCAAGGCGGTCGTCAACCTGGTGACGACCGAAGGTCATCGTCTGTGTCTGACGTCTGATCATCGCATCAGACGGGTGACCCGTTTTACCCACTATACGACGGAAACGGAGTGGTGCGAAGCGGGCCGACTGCGGACCGGTGACCGGGTCTTGCTGAACGACCATCGTTTCGCTGTGAGCTGGAAAGGTCGTTATACCCGGGACCAGGGCTATCTGCTCGGTCTCCTGGTAGGTGACGGCACCCTCAAAGCCGACAAGGCGGTCCTCTCCGTCTGGAAACAGGCCGCGGTCTCCAATGGCGAGAACACAACCCTGCCATCCGGTGTCGAAGCCATCATGCGCGAGGCGTTGCAGGCTGCCCGAAGCCAGCCCCACCGGGCGGATTTTCTCGGCTGGCACGAAATCGCCGGACGAAACGAATATCGACTCTCTCTGGGGGCGCTGAAAGGGCTTGCCGAAGAGGTGGGAATGCGTCCCGGTGACAAAGCGATCACGCCCGCCATGGAACGGGCGTCCAGTGATTTCTACCGGGGTTTCCTGCGGGGCCTGTTCGATGCGGATGGTTCCGTGCAGGGGAGTCAGGCCAAAGGGATCAGCATCAGGCTGGCCCAGTCCGATCTGCCCCGGCTCGAGGCGGTGCAGCGCATGCTGCTGCGGCTGGGGGTGAATTCACGTATCTACCAGGGTCGTCGCCGCCGGGATCATGCCACCCTGCCAAATGGCAGGGGTGGCAGCACCAGTTATGCTATCAAGCCGCAGCATGAGCTGGTAATCAGTAGTGAGAACCTGCTGCAGTTCGAAAAGCTGGTTGGCTTCGCGGACGGTGACAAGGCGAAACGTCTGAGACAGAGCCTTGCCACTTACAGACGCAAGTTGAACCGTGAGCGTTATGTTGCCCGGGTCAGCAAGGTGGCCGATGCCGGCGTAGAGGAGGTTTTTGATGTGCAGGTTCCCGGCATCAACACCTTCGATGCCAATGGACTGCATGCGCACAACTGTGGCGAACAGCCTCTCCCCCCCTATGGCGCCTGCCTGCTGGGCTCCATCAACCTGACCCGGTTCGTCCGCAACCCCTTCACCGCCGACGCCGGTTTCGACTGGAAGGAATTCCGCAAGATGGTCTCCATCTTCACCCGCATGCTGGACAACGTGGTGGAGATCAACGGACTGCCTCTGGAGCAGCAGCGCCAGGAGATCATGCGCAAACGGCGCCATGGCATGGGTTACCTCGGCCTCGGCTCCACCATCACCATGCTGCGGATGAAATATGGTGATCAGGACTCCCTGGAGTTTACCGAACGGGTCACCCGGGAGCTCGCCCTGGAGGGGTGGCGCACCGGCCTGGAGCTGAGCCGGGAAAAAGGAGCCGCCCCGATCATGGAAGAAGAATTCACCGTCACCACCGAGATGCTGGCCCAACGGCCGGAGATGGCGGTGGACGACTGGAAGCCGGGCGACCGGGTCAAAGGCAAGGTACTGCACTCAAAATACAGCCCCTATATGCAGCAGGTGGCCCAGGAAGAGCCGGAGCTGGTGACCGCCCTGGCGGAGAGCGGCTGCCGCTTCACCCACCACAGCTCCATCGCCCCCACCGGCACCATCTCGCTCTCCCTGGCCAACAATGCCAGCAACGGCATCGAACCCAGCTTTGCCCATCACTACTCCCGTAACCTTATCCGCCAAGGCAGGAAGAGCAAGGAGAAGATCGACGTCTACAGCTTCGAACTGCTCGCCTATCGAGAGCTGATCAACGCCGAGGCCATGCCCTACTCCGAACTCCACGAAGAGCAACTGCCGGAGTATTTCGTCTCGGCCGACGACATCCCGCCCAAACGACACGTGGACGTGCAGGCGGCGGCCCAGAAGTGGATCGACTCCTCCATCTCCAAGACCGCCAACGTTCCCACCGACTACCCCTACGAGGAGTTCAAGGGGATCTACCTCTACGCCTATGAAAAGGGGCTGAAGGGCTGCACTACCTTCCGTTTCAACCCGGAGGCGTTTCAGGGTGTGCTGGTCAAGGAGCAGGACCTGGAGAACACCACCTACCGTTTCACCCTGGAGGACGGCACCGAGATCGAGGCCAAAGGCAACGACGAGATCGAGTATGACGGCGAGATCCATACCGCCGCCAACCTCTTCGATGCCCTGAAAGAGGGGTATTACGGGAAATTGTGAAGTGAGTATGCGCTCAAGAGCAAAAAAATAGCCGCGGATTGACGGATTGACCCGCGTCAATCCGCGGCTAAATGTCTATTGTTCCCGTGAACGGTTACCAAAGAGTAGATACAAATCATGTATCAAAACCTGCGGATTCCATCATCATGACCATTAAGATCGAAAAGAAAATCGTTGACTACGCCGTTGCCCGGGACGAAGAGGAGAAGCACCCCGCCCCGCAGGAGGCTTCAGAGAACAATATCGTCCACATGCACGAGCGGGTGGCGCGGCCGGAGATGCTGTTCGGCTCCACCTACAAGATCAAGACGCCCCTGTCTGAGCATGCACTCTACGTCACCATCAACGACATTATCCTCAACCCGGGCACACCCCATGAGGTGCGGCGTCCATTCGAGGTGTTCATCAACTCCAAGAACATGGACCACTTCCAATGGATCGTCGCCCTGACCCGGATCATCTCCGCCGTCTTCCGCAAGGGGGGTGACGTCACCTTCCTGGTGGAGGAGCTGCGTTCGGTGTTCGACCCCAGCGGTGGCTACTTCAAGAAAGGGGGCAAGTTCATGCCCTCCCTGGTGGCCGAGATCGGTGATGTGATCCACAGCCATCTGGTCATGATCGGCATGCTCCAGGCGGATGGGCCCGATGAACACCAGCGGAAGCTGATCGAGGAGAAGCGGAAACAGTACCAGGAGTCCCGGGGCAACGTCTCCGTGCCTCAGGAGAACGGTGACTTCCCGGAAGGCGCCCAATTGTGTTCGAAATGCAACACCAAGGCGATGATCCAGATGGACGGCTGCATGACCTGTCTCAACTGCGGGGATTCCAAGTGCGGTTGAATGTCTATTTACGATCCCCTGAACTGTCACAGCAGCACATATACAACTCCCGGAATCTCTCTTGCCCCGGGGATCCGACTATCGCAACCGAGTCTCTTCGTTTATCCCCAGAATGGCGGCCATGGTGCTGGCCACCCCAGCGCCGACGCGCTTGGCCAGCCGCTCGAAGACGTCTTCCTTGGGCGTGAAGTCGACGATATCCTCCGCCTCGATGATCTCCCGAGCCACATAACTGGCACTGCCAGTGGCGTCCGTGAGTCCCCTATTGATACTTTCCTCGCCAGTCCAGAACAGGCCGCTGAAGGTCTCCTCCGTCTCTTTCAGGCGCTCTCCCCTGCCCTTTCTGACCACCTGGATGAACTGTTGATGAATATCACCCAACAGGCCCTGAATATGGTTCCGGTCATACTCTTTGAAGAGTGAGAAGGGGTCCATTGCCGCCTTGTGCTTTCCGGAAGTCAGCAGGCGCCGCTCCACCCCCAGCTTCTCCATTCCCTCGACGAAGCCGAAACTGCTCATCAACACCCCGATGGAGCCGATGATGCTGGCCTTGTCCACATAGATCTTATCTGCCGCCACCGCGATGTAATAGCCGCCGGAAGCGCAGATATCCGTGACCACCGCGTACACCGGGATGTCCGGGTATTTCTCCTTCAACCGGTAGATCTCGTCGTTGATATAGCCGGCCTGAACCGGACTGCCCCCCGGGCTGTTGATGCGCAGCACCACCCCCTTGGTGTGCTTGTCTTCGAATGCATCCCTCAAGCCGGTAACGATATTGTCCGCGCTCGCTTCCGCATCGGCGGCAATCACCCCCTTGATCTCGACCAGCGCCGTGTGTTTACTGCCAGGCCTGATCGAGGCACCGGAAAACTGATCCGGAAACCATAGCACCAGTAGCACGGTGAGATAGATAAACGTCAGGAATTTGAAGAAAATGCCCCAGCGGCGATGGCGGCGCTTCTCGTTGACGGCGGCGGTCGCCAGCCTGTGGACCAGTTCCCGCTCCCAGTTCTCCCCTTTTCCTTCATTAGACTTCGACATTTGTTCTCTGTTCTCTAGTTGTTTCGATCCAGCCATTCCGGCAGCTCTGAAATGGCATCCAGACATCCCAGGGGGGTATGCTTCATCAGGCGCTCTACACTGTGCACCCCATAGCTTACCGCCAGCCGATGAGTACCCGCGCTTCTGGCCATCTGCAGATCGTACTCAGTATCACCGATCATCAGGGTATCGGCAGCATCCACCCCGAGTTCATCCAGAATTTGCAGCAACATGTCCGGATGGGGCTTGGAAAAGGTCTCGTCGGCACAGCGTGTGGTATGGAACAGGGGAGCCAGACCGGTCTCCAGCAGGACCTTGTCCAGCCCCTGTCGACCCTTGCCGGTGGCGACCGCCAGCAGATACCCCTGGTCGGCCAACCCCTGCAACACCTCTGCCGCCCCGCAAAAGAGCTCGGAAGGCGTCTGGTCGGCGTGCAGGAAGTGATGCCGGTAGCGATCGATAACCAGCCCCACCAGGGTCTCATCCGACCCGGGAAACAGGGTGAGCACCGCCTCCTTGAGACCCAGTCCAATGATATTCCGGATCGACTCGTCGGCCGGTCTATCCAATCCGAGATCCGCAGCTGCACACCGAACACAGGAGACAATGCGTGCCTCGGAGTCCATCAGGGTCCCGTCCCAATCGAACACGAGGAGTTTAACCTGCATAATCTTATCTCCGTAACCGGGCCAGCAGTGACTCCAATGGCTGCTCCAGCGGGGCTTGGATCTTCAGCTCCTTCTCGTCAGGCAACCGGAAGCGGAGGGATTCGGCATGCAGAAACAGCCGTTTGAGGCCCAGGGCGCGAAACTCGCGGTTGGCATCTTCATCGCCGTATTTCGCATCCCCCAGGATCGGTGTTCCCTGGTGGGTCGCATGGACCCGGATCTGGTGGGTCCGGCCGGTCACGGGTCTGGCCTCCACCAGCATGCTCCCCTGGAATCGCTCCCGAACCCGAAACCGGGTGACCGCTTCTTTACCATCCGGATGAATCCGAACCACCCGTTCGCCCCCTCGCAGGGTGTTTTTCTGCAATGCCGCCTTTACTTCCACCCGCTCCTGCTGCCAGGTTCCTTCCAACAGGGCCAGATAACGTTTGTCCACCCCGGTACCGCGCAGCATCTCATGCAGGTCACGCAGTACACTGCGGCGTTTGGCGATGAGCAGGCAGCCGGATGTCTCACGATCCAAACGGTGAACCAGCTCCAGATAACGCTCACCGGGACGCATCGCCCGGAAGGCCTCGATGACACCATATTTCAGACCACTGCCCCCATGCACCGCGATACCCGATGGCTTGTTCAGGACCAGGAGACGTCTGTCTTCATAAAGGATGGCCTGCTCCAGGCGCTCCAGCAGTCTGGAATCGGGTGTAGTATGAACCCGCTCAGCCACCCGTACCGGGGGCACCCTGACCAGGTCTCCCGCCCGAAGCCGGTAACCGGCCTGTATCCGGCCCTTGTTCACCCTGACCTCGCCCCGCCGCACAATCCGGTAGACGTAGCTCCTGGGAACCCCCTTCAACAGCGCGAGCAGGAAATTATCGATTCGCTGGCCCTCATATCCCGGCTCGATGCGCACATTGCGTACGGTTGGCTTTTTCTGTTGGGATTCAGACATCGGACCTATGATAGCAGCTTACAGCAATTCTAAATGTGGAAAAAAATCACACGAAGCGCACGAAGAACACGACGAAACATTTAAAAACAAGAATTCTTCGTGCTCTTCGTGTCCTTCGTGGTAAAAACCTTGATTAGATGTTTGCACTCTGCTGCCACATTGAGAATTGCTGACCAGCTTCAGACATGTTTGATGCCATGGAACAAGAGCGCTATACTCCTGCATTGGTGAAAGTTGCGCGCTGTCAGTCAGTTACTGACGGGTTGTACTCATCCAGAGACTGTTTTCAAGGGCACCGGCCCGGCCGGTGCCGTCTGATGTCACGGCATAACCCGCCCCGAATCGCCATGGGCCGATCGCCCACCAGGCCGGGAGCCGGTCTCCTGACATACAGAGAAAAAGGTGTTTATCGCGGATGCGCGGTGAACTCGCATAATTAGAACGCACGCCAGCATCGACACTGTCCGGCTGCAATCCTGAAACCGGGGCGGCAAACGAAAGCCTGCACTGATGAGAGGGCAACCCCTCTCTGCCCGGGATTATTGACAGAAGCCCGGCGGGTCAGGAATACAACCGATCCTTCGACCTGTCAGGACAGGCGTTCAGGTCGGCCGGCCATGGGGTGATCGCTGTTGCGAAAGCCCGGGCCATGTGTCGCGGTGTGCTCAAGGACAATAAACAGATATGAAACGTATGCTGATCAATGCAACTCAGCCGGAAGAGTTGCGCGTGGCCATTGTGGACGGCCAGAAACTTTTCAACCTCGATATAGAAACTCTCGGCCGGGAACAGAAAAAAGCCAACGTATACAAAGGCAAGGTTACCCGGGTCGAACCCAGTCTGGAGGCCGCATTCATCGATTACGGCGCCAACCGCCACGGGTTCCTTCCCCTGAAAGAGATATCCCGCAGTTACTTCTCGGAAAAATCCCTCGAAGCTGGTGGCCGGGTCAGCATCCGGGATGCCATCTCGGAGGGCCAGGAGCTGGTGGTCCAGGTGGAAAAAGAGGAGCGTGGCAACAAGGGGGCGGCACTCACCACATTCATCTCCCTGGCGGGACGTTACCTGGTGCTGATGCCCAATAATCCCCGGGCCGGTGGGGTCTCACGCCGCATCGAAGGACAGAACAGAAACGAACTGCGGGAGGCAATGAGTAACCTGGCCATCCCGGAAGGCATGGGCCTGATCGTCCGGACAGCCGGTGTCGGCAAGAATGTCGAAGAGCTGCAGTGGGACCTGAATTACCTGTTGCAGCTCTGGCGCGCCATCGAGTCCTCCGCCAAGGAGAAGAAGGCGCCGTTCCTGATCTTCCAGGAGAGCAACGTCATCATCCGTTCCATGCGCGACTACCTGCGTGCCGATATCGGTGAGATCGTGATCGATCACCCAGCGGTGTTCAAGGAGGCATGCGAATTCATCGAACAGGTGATGCCCAAGTACCTGCGCAAGATCCGCCTGTATGAGGACGACACCTCCCTGTTCAGCCGATTTCAGATCGAAAGCCAGATCGAATCGGCGTTTCAGCGTGAAGTCAGGCTGCCATCGGGTGGCGCCATCGTGATCGACCACACGGAAGCCCTCACGTCGGTGGATATCAACTCGGCCCGTTCCACCAAAGGCGCCGACATCGAAGAGACGGCGCTCAACACCAACCTGGAAGCAGCGGATGAGATCGCCCGGCAGTTACGCCTGCGGGACATGGGTGGCCTGTTCGTCATCGACTTTATCGACATGACCCCGGCGCGAAACCAGCGAGAGGTGGAGAATCGCCTGAAAGAGGCGTTGAAACAGGATCGCGCCCGAGTCCAGGTCGGACGGATCTCCCGTTTCGGTTTGCTCGAGATGTCGCGTCAGCGGCTTCGCCCCTCGCTTGGGGAATCCAGCCAGAACGTCTGCCCCCGTTGCAGCGGGCACGGCTTCATCCGCGGCGTCGAATCCCTGGGCCTGTCGGTGCTTCGGATCATCGAAGAGTACGCCATGAAGGAGAGCACTTCCCGCATCGTCGCCCAGTTACCGGTCGATGTTGCCACCTTCCTGCTCAACGAAAAACGCCAGTCGATTCACGACATCGAGCGGCACCACTCGCTGGATGTGGTACTGATACCCAACCGCCACCTGGAGACTCCCAACTACGAAATCGAGCGGGTCCGGGCTCAGGATGTGCCGGCTGACGCGGAGAAAGACATCGCCAGTTACAAATTGGCGATCGAACCCGAAGAGAAAGGAACCGGCATGGGAAAACCCCAGCCGGGCAGAGTGGAAGAACCGGCAGTCAGGCGTCTGGCCCGTACCACACCCGCTCCACAGCAGCCCCAGGAAAACGCGGAACCCACAGCGGCCGAAGCCGAATCAAGCTTCATAAAGCGGATATGGAAGAGCCTGTTCCACGACAAAAACGCCGAGACCGTCGCGGAACAAGCGCTACAAGAACCGGCTGCCCGAAAAGCGCCCCCCAGAAGCAGCGGAGTGAGCGGCCCCCAGGGGGCACAGAGGCAGCGCCGTTCCGGCCAAACTAGGGCCAGGCGCCCATCGCCTGGACGTGATACTGGAAAAGCAAACGCGCGTCCGGCGGCTGCCGACAGGGATTCACCCAAGCCACAGAAAGAAGAAGGCGCCCGAAAACTGGCACCCGCCAAAGGGGCTGAAACTGCACCCAGAGGGGAGTCAACCCCTGAAGAACAGACACGCAGATCTTCCGGGTCCCGCCGGGGACGCCGGGGCGGCAGTCGCAGACGCCGGAAGCCTTCCCAGAATGACGAGGCCAGGACCGTAGAGCAACCGGAACAAAAGGCAGCGGCCACCTCAGAAACGCCGGCTGCGGATGTCGGGCAGGAGCGCCCGCAGAATGAGGCCATCCGGGAAAACAAGGGACGGTCGCGCTCCGAGGGACGGGACTCGAGAAAACCCCAATCCACCCCTTCCTCCAGCGTCTCTGAAAAAACGGCACCCAGTGTGGAAAAGGTTCAACAGAAGCAACCAGAGCCCGACCGAAACACCCGCACACCGTCCCTGGAAACCGACCGGGAACAGCTAAAACGTCAGGAAGCAAAGCCGGAGACAGCCCTGGTAACGACAGAAACAAGCCCGGCAAACGACAAACCGAGGCCGGTAGAGAGTGGGGCCGGGCCCGTGGAAGCCGTAGCCAGCCCGGAAACCACCGAGCCAAAGGCGGCAAAGCCTGAAGCCCGGCCCGTCGCGATCGGAGAGGACCAAAAAAGCGGGAACCTGGAAATGGCAACGGCAGAAGCAAAACCCGCAAAGACCGAAGCGGTCTCCACGGATCAAACAGCCAAAGAGACGAAGCCAGAGCCAAAGCCGTTACCAGCCGAAGCCAGTGCAAAACCAAAAACGGTGAGGCCTGAAGAAAAACCTGCGGAGCAGGATATTATCGAAGCCGGGCCGCAAAAGGTCGAGCCCAGGAAGCGAAAAACAGGGGCCAGACCGGCAAAGAAGGCGGCGACTTCGAAACAGGCAACAACGGCGCCAAAAACAGAGCCGGTAAAGAAGAAGACAGCAGCAAAAGCCAAAACCAAACCGGCGGCACCACCCAAAACCGAAAGAGCGGCGGAGGTAAAAACTGAAACTACGGTAAAAGCCGTCCCTGCTGGCGAGACCGTTGAAAAGTCCCCTGCAGCAGATTCGAATCCCGTCCCGGAGTAAGGGGCTTGGAAAAGATTAAATTACGCGCCTTGCTTGTCTATGGCTCCGTCTTCGGTGTTGCGCCAAGGGTTACATACAACGAGTATGCGCCCCTTGGCGCGCCTTGAAGACGA
>JAUXBK010000077.1 GCA_030619405.1 Sedimenticola sp.
GAGACCCGTACTTACACCCAGCGGGTACTCGCCTACTCCATCATCTATGACCAGCGACTTGGCCGTCCGGGCAGCCACCTGCAGCAACGCATGTCACCAATCAAGGGGAAAAACAGGACCTAGGTTGAAAACAGGTCCTAGGTCCGAGGTACTAGGTCCTAGGAAAAGAAACAAAACCTTAAAGATAGAACCATTCTAAGCCCGGGTCCTTGGCCCTGTCTTTTTTCCGAGGTCCTGTTTTTTTCCTAGTTCCTAGTTCCTAGTTCCTAGTTCCTAGTACCTCGGACCTCGGTCCTGCCTTTATCGGTCAGGCGACGGATGACGGCCGTGTCTGTTATCACCTGATAGAAACGGCGCCCGCGCCACTCCACTGCACCGGGAGCCCCATCCTCCCACACCCGCACCGGCGATTCCCGTATCACCAACCAGTGCATGGTGCCCTGCAGATCCGGGTAACGCCCCACATGGAAACGCTCATCTTCGACAGCTCCCCCCGCCGGGATCCGTTTCAGGGCCAGCTCCGACTTGAGCTTTTGAAAGGCTGCTGCATCCAGTTCTATCCCGTTGACGTTGTAACGTAGCAGCCGGTCACTGCTCTCCTTCTCCGGCTGTTGCTCTTCGGCCGGTGCCAGCACTTCCACACCACGGGCCGATTCGGCTCCGGACATGGACTGGCGCAACATGGCTGAGCAGGAAGAGAGCTGATCCGCCCGATTGATGGCTGGCGATATCATGATCTCCCGATCTTCGTCATAGAGAAAGGTGGGTGCCTGATCGCTGAAGGCGATACCCAGACCCAGCTCCAGTTCCGGCAGCCCCTGGCGGTGGCTCCTGGCGTTCCCTGCATCCATCGCCTGCAGGATCTTTCCTGCCAACCCGCAGGCATGGGAGACACAGAGCCAATGATAGGGTTTGTCCTCGTACTCGAGAATAGCGAGGATCACCGCGTCCCCTTCCACGAAGACCTTCTTTGCCCCATAGCCGGAAAGCAGACGGTTGATCGGTTCGAAGAAGTTGAGACTGAAATGGGACGCCGGGTTGAGATTGCGCTTGGTCAGTTGCCCGGTAATGGTGGTCGACCCCCGGAGATCGGCCTTTATGATCACATGATCCCGAACCCGTTGCTGCTCCGGTTTCGACTCCTCCCGCAATACGAATTCATGCAGCGTTCTGTTGTTGCGTGAGAGATCGATATCATGGGGCCGTTCCAGCAGGCGGATCCGGTTCATGATCCAATGGGCACGATAGGCCAGTTTGAGATCTCGGCGGAACAGCGCAAAATCGATCAGGAAACGGAGCATAACCGAACGACGACGGCTGGCTGGCTGGCGTTGGATCGCAGTCTGTGCCCGATTCAGCAGCCTCATGGCCTGTGCAGGGTCTTCCAGGGACTGCATACTCTCGAGGCGACGCAACATGTCTCTACGCCGGATGACCCCTTCCAGATAGCGGCAGATCGTGCGTACCGGCAGTTGACCGTTCAGACCCTCGAATACTCCAGGGGCGGCGTTACAGGCCAGGATCTTCCGCTCCAGGCCGGTGCGCCTGACTTCGCAGAATATTCTCTTCAACAGCCGATGATGGAATTCCGGCCACTGGCTCTGCAACCATGGGGCATTGGCCGAAGAGATTTCGTGATCAGGATCCAGCGCAGCTCCCCAGCGGGTCGAATAGAAGATTCGTTCCAGATTGGCCGGAAAATCCAGCCATGAGAGCAATCCTCTTTCATACTCCTTCCCCTGCAAGGAGCTGGCCAGCAGCATTTCGATCTCGAGAAAGCCCAGCAGTACTCCCTGATCACGGTGCTGCCGCAGTGCCATGGTCCGGTTGTCCCCTCCCGGGACAGCATCGGCCTGTAGAGAATGTTCCAGCGGCCAGGCCCAGGGAGGGAGATAGTCACTGAACAGCCCGCTTAACAGACGGTTTACCCCAGCGAACCCATCCGCATCATCCTTGTCAGTGCAGACCAGGGAGTAATGGTGCATCAGCTGCTCATCCGCCCACAGCGAGGGGATCTTCAGCAGGGGATTGAACAATAGCTGCCTGGGTACCTGCCAGGCCCGACCGAAAACGGATTTCCTCAATTTACTGAGATAGCTGTCTTCCAGCTTCAGAATTTCCCGGAACAGGCGGCTGGAGACCCGGTAGAGCAGTGCCGGCCCCTCCTTGGTCAGATTGACCAGCTGATCATGTAACTCCACCGAGCACCCACTGGACTGATGGGACCCCATATCCCGGGATCTCTGCAACTGGCTGCGAAGGCGTGCATACTCTTCGCTCACCAGGCACAACAGAAATTTGATCGTGGCAAACTGCAGCAGCTGGATCAGTTCCGGTCGGGTGGACCTGCGAGCCCGATCGATGGTGAGCTCCATCATGCCCGCATACCCCTCCTGTATGGCCCGAATCTCTGAGGCTTCAGGCGCCGGTGGCGGTTCACCCGGGTAGTTTTCAGCCAGCTCATGCAGCAGCAGGCGCCGCGCCAGCAAGCGCGCCCGCGTCTGAAATTCCGGACTCAACACGACATCGATATGGACGTTGTCGACCCCTTTGGGGAAACGGTCGACACGCACTTTGAACGCGGTTCCAACCCGCAAGGGTACGGTGAACTCCGTCAGGGAGGGCTGCCAGAAAAAACGCTTTTTCAGCCTTTCGAACATCAAGAACCAGGTTCTAGGTACTAGGTACTAGGTACTAGGTACTAGGTACTAGGTACGAGGAAAAGATAGCAAAACAACGAGCCTGGGTTGTTTTTTCCATGTCTATCCGGTTAGCTCCCAAAGTGGTGGATCGTAATCGCGTTACACCCCAGAGTGCGGCCATGCCCCTCGTACAGCACCGCGTAGATGGGCACTGCCGTGCGCACAGCGATTGCCAGCACGCTGTCAAACGCAACCATCGGCCAGAACCGATGCCTTGGGAGGCAACCGGATAGGCATGGTTTTTTCTTTACCTAGTACCTAGTACCTCGTACCTAGTGCCTGTATTAGACCCGATGAGAGCATTGACCAGCTGATCTTCCATCTCGATGCGGCTGGCCAGCTCCGAACCCAGTCGGGAGAGATCCTGATCCAGCTCGTCCAGTTCCGCGGCCTTCTCTTCCGTTTCGTACTTGTCATTGAATGCCACGGCCAGGTCGGTCACTGCCACCACTTTCGGATAGACATCTTCTGCCACCCGGAGCACCCGGGTACGGCGCTCTTCACCGCGACTGATCCGGTCATAAACTTCGAAATGACCAAAAGCGATATAGTCAACGAGTACCTGGCAGAAATCTCTCAGCAGACCCTTGATCGGCTTGTCCGGCGTATAGGGTTCCAGCCCTGCCAACTGACAATACAGGACCAGCATCTCCTGTCGCTCCCGCAGCCACTTCTCTATCATCTGCTGGGTCTGGGCCCGCCGGTCCGGCATCTCCTCTCTATCCGTCATCATGGCTTTAGATCCACTGTGTCAGTCCGTTTACCTGGCCGCTCCTTGCCTTGCTTTCCCTCAGGAACGCCCTAACGACATAGCTAACCACCATCCTGCCCCAGTAGCAAGCGCTGGTCCCTTGAAACAGCTATTCTCAATGTGGCAACAGAGCGTCGAAATCTAATCAAGGTTTTCACCACGAAGTGCACTTCGTGTCCTTCGTGGTGAGCTTCTTTCCACATTTAGAATTGCTGCCCTTGAAACCAGTGCTGGAAGCATCCAAGCTTGTTGGTGTCTGTCCGGAAAATTCGGGCCGCTTATCGCAGACCCGTGACTTGGTGCTAAAGTAAAGAGTTAGTTCCATACTTGAAACGACCCAACGAATAAAGCTGTGAAACTGATACCGCTCATCCTGCTGCCGGTCGCTCTGCTTGCGTTCGATGTTCAAGGGGCAAAGTCGGGCAACCCCAACCGTTATGGTGCCATGGCCGAGTCCATGATGGACATGATGGATACCTTTTCATCTGCCCATCAGAAACGCAGCAATGCGGCTGGAAAACAGCCCCAGGGAAACATGCCATGGACACAGGGGATGCCGTCCTGGTCACCGGGGAGTATGCCGATGCAGATGGGAACCCTGGGAATGATGAGCAGCATGCCCATGGGATGGGGGAGTACGCCCTGGTCCCAGGGCTCTATGCCCTCCTGGCCTAAAAATTCCATGCCCTCCTGGCCTCAAGGCTCCATGCCCTCCTGGCAACAGGGTTCGATGCCTTCCTGGCCCCAGAAGTACATGCCCTGGAGCCAATCGCCCCCCTGGAGTGATTCCAGCTATGGGCAGGAATACGGTCGGCCCTCACACCCGCAAGGGGCCAACGACCCGGTCGCCGAATTGGACGGCAGCTGGCAGGGAAAGAGCGGGGAACTGCTGGTGATCCGCCATGGTCGATTTCGCATCTACCAGGATCAGGAGCGATTCAGGGAGGGCAATCTGGCGCTGGAGGGTCAAAACACCCTCACCATGCAGGATCCCTCCACGGGCAACGCCCAGCGCTATGACTATGCGCTACACGAAGGCAAACTGGCCCTGCGTAACCAGGCAGGCAACCTGTTTCTCTACCGGCGGATTCAGTGACCGATCCTGGAAAACGTGCTGGTGGCAAGCTTGCTGTGAACAAGGGGAATGGTTTGACCAACAACAAAATATGCATATTGGGCGGAACCGGCTTTGTCGGTCGTCATCTCGCGATGCAGCTGGTAACTTCCGGGAACCACTGCAGAATCCTGACCCGCAACCCGCGACGCCACCTTGACCTCAGAGTCGTAAACGGCATTGAACTGCGGCGGGGCGATATCTTCGACCCCGACTGGCTGAAAGCTGCTTTCCAGGGGTATGACACCATCATCAATCTGGTGGGCATACTCAACGAGTCCGGGCCCAACCACAGTTTCCAAAGAGCGCATGTGACCCTGGGAAACCGGGTACTGGATGCCTGCAGAGAAAATAACGCGAAGCGTCTGTTGCACATGAGTGCGCTGCATGCAAATGAGGCCAACGGTCCCTCCAGCTACCTGAAGACCAAGGGTGAGGCGGAAAACCGGGCCCACACCCTGGCGCCGCCCCAGATGAAGGTAACCAGCTTCCGGCCCTCGGTGATCTTTGGACCAGGTGACAGTTTCTTCAACCGTTTCGCCGACCTGCTGCGCATAACCCCTGGCCCATTCCCCCTCGCCTGCCCCGACGCCCGGTTTGCACCCGTCTACGTAGGCGACGTGGCAGAGGCCTTCGGCCGTGCCCTGAACGACAGATCAACCTGGGGGAAGCACTATGAGCTGTGCGGTCCGAGGGATTTCACCCTGAAGGAGCTGGTGCAGTATACCGCCACACAGACCGGCCTGAAGCGGCAGATCATTGGCATGAATGATCGCCTGTCACGCTTTCAGGCCCGGTTGCTGGGCATGCTGCCCGGCAAGCCTTTCAGTTTTGACAACTATCTGTCACTGCAGGTGGCGAGCACCTGCAGCCGGGATGGCCTGGGGGAGTTGGGTATCAAGGCTACCGATATCGATGCAGTGGTCCCCTTCTACCTGTCGGACCGGGCCGAAAGGCGCCGGTATCAGCAGTTGCGGAAACGGCATTGACCGGGTGCTCAACACAAAGACGACAATTATTGGTAACTAACTGTATTTGGGAAATTTTTATGGACATTGTTTTTCTGCGCGATCTGCGGATCGAGACCGTGATCGGCATCTATGACTGGGAGCGGGAGATCCGACAACCGGTGGTGCTGGACCTGGAGATACGCACGGATGTGCGTCGGGCCGCCACCAGCGACAGTATCGATGACGCCCTGGACTACAAATCGGTGGCAAAGCGGCTGATCACATTTGTGGAGCAGAGCGAGTTCCAGCTGGTGGAAACCCTGGCAGAGCGCTGTGCTGCCATCGTGCTGGAGGAGTTCGGCGTTGGCTGGGTGCGGCTCAGCCTGAATAAGATTGGCGCGGTGACTGGCGCGCGGGACGTGGGCGTCATCATCGAGCGGGGAGAGAGGTCCGCTTGAGATGCCGCGTATATGGCTCAGCCTCGGCAGCAATGTCGACCGGAGAGAAAATCTCCGGCACAGTGTGCAGAACCTGAGTACGGCACTCGGTCCGCTGGTCCTGTCCCGGGTCTATGAGAGCGATGCCGTGGGTTTCGAGGGAGACAGGTTCTACAACATGGTGGTCGGGGTAGAGACGGATCTCGACATTCCCGATCTGATGGCCCTGTTACGGGGAATGGAAGCGGCCCAGGGGCGGGTCCGGGGTGGTGGAAAATTTGCACCGCGGACCCTGGATATCGATCTGCTCACCTATGGCGACCGGGTGGTCAAAGATACCGGGGTGGAGCTGCCCCGGGACGAGATCGTCAAATACGCCTTCGTCCTGCGCCCGCTGGCCGAGGTGGCGGGGGAAGAGGTGCACCCGGTGCTGAGCAATAGCTACCGGCAGCTGTGGGAGGCGTTCGATGCGTCAGGTCAGCCCCTGTGGCCAGTGGATCTGGCGTTTTAAAAAAAATCCCGATCACTGCTGCACACTGCGCCCACCGTCCACGGCGATGATCTGGCCGGTGATATAGTCGGCATCGCGCACCAGAAACAGCAGGGTGCGGGCGATGTCTTCGGGCCGCCCGGGACGCTGCAGGGCGGTGCGGGTGAGGGCGGTCTCCCGCTCCTGTGCGGTGGCATCGGCCTCTGGCCACAGGATGATCCCCGGTGCGATGCCGTTGACCCTCACCTCCGGACCCAGCTCACGGGCCAGGGATTTCACCATCATGGCGTTTCCCGCTTTGGCCATAGAGTAGATGGAGTAGTCTTCCAGGGGTCTTTCCGCATGGATATCCACCATGTTGATGATATTGCCCCTGCTGCGCCTCAGCAGGGGGGCGGCAGCCCGGGACAGAAAGAACGGCGCCTTCAGATTGCTCCCCATCAGCTCCTCCCACTGGGTCTCCGTAGCCCTTTCCAACGTGGTGGGATAGAAACTGGAGGCGTTGTTCACCAGCAGATCCAGGCGCTGTCGCCACTCGGCCACCCGCTCGATCAATCCGGGGAGTGCCGTCGTCTGCAGCAGGTCGCCCGGCAGCAGCAGCACCGAATCGGGGCGTTCATGCTCCAACTCCCTCTTCAGTGCCTCGGCCGCCTGGCTGGAGTGGCGATAGTGGATCACCACATCCATGCCCGCCTGGTGCAGGGTGCGGGTGATGCAGGCACCGATACGCCGAGCGGCGCCGGTGATCAGCGCAACCCGCTGAACAAGCACTCTGGATCTTTCTGTCACCATTGGCCCTCCACTCCTGATACACTTTTCCAGACTGTAACCTAAACCGAGGATTTGAGAAATCGGTGCCGGGTAAGCACCAGGTTAATCCCGTTGTGGGGCTGTTGCCCTCAGCCAGAGGACGCCGTGAACCCATCCATGGGGGCTCGCTACGGCCATCCCTGGCCGCAGACGCCTCTGGCTGAGAGCAACAGCCCCACTTTCGAGGCAATAATGGGGTGTTTAACTGGGAGCATACGATGCCGGAACTGCCTGTACCCAGTGATGAAGAGCTGGCACACGGAGAACGCCTGGCCGCCGTGATCGGCGAAGCGATCCGAAGCGCCGGCGGGCGGCTTCCGTTCGACCGCTATATGGAGCTGGCGCTGTACGCGCCCGGACTCGGCTACTACACGGCGGGTGCCCGCAAGTTCGGTGAGACCGGCGATTTCATCACTGCCCCCGAAACCTCGCCCCTGTTCGGCCGCTGCCTGGCCCGGCAGTGCCAGCAGATCCTGGGTGAACTGGGTGGCGGCGAACTGCTGGAGTTCGGTGCCGGTTCCGGGGCGCTGGCTGCGGAGCTGCTGTCGGAGCTGGCGCAGCTGGGCCGGTTGCCCGAGCGCTATCTGATACTGGAAGTCAGTCCTGAGCTCAGACAGCGGCAGCAGGAGACCATCGAACAGCGGGCACCGGCGCTGGCCGGGCGGGTACGCTGGCTCGACCACCTGCCGGAGCCCGGCTTCCGGGGAGTGGTAATTGCCAATGAGCTGCTGGATGCCATGCCGGTCCACCGGTTCAGGCTGGAGCCAGACAGAATTCTGGAGCAGTTCGTCGGCTGGGAGGGTAAGGGTTTCACCCCCTTCTGGGACACCCCGGGGCATAGCGGGCTGAAGCAGGCGGTGTCGGCGTTGCAGCAGCGGCTGGAACTGCCGGACGACTATGAATCCGAGATCAACCTGCGAGCGGCCCCCTGGCTGCAGGCGATATCTGAACGGCTGGTGGCCGGTCTGATGCTGCTGATCGACTACGGCTATTCCAGGGCTCTCTACTATCACCCGGATCGAACCCGGGGGACACTCATGTGTCACTATCGGCACCGGACCCACTCCGACCCCATGGTCTACCCGGGCCTGCAGGATATCACCGCCCACGTGGACTTCACCGGGCTGGCGGAGGCGGCGGTCACTGCGGGACTCACGGTGAACGGTTATACCACCCAGGCGTTCTTCCTCATGGGGTGCGGCCTGGAGCAGCTGCTGGCGGGGTCGGACCCGGACGATGTGGCGGCTCACACGCAACTGGTGCAGGGGGTGAAGCGCCTGACCCTGCCGACGGAGATGGGGGAGCGCTTCAAGGTGCTGGGGCTGACCCGTGGCGTGAACCGCCCGCTCATCGGTTTCAGGCTGATGGATATGCGCGAGCGGCTCTAGGAGTTGTGCTCGACATTGAACATCGGGGCTTCGTCACTCCCTTTATCGGGGTTCGCGGGTTTACGCTGTGGTGGGGTGGGTGGCGGGGTCACCGTCTGCCCCTGCTGTTTCAATGATTTTTCCAGCAATTTCAGATCGGTTCGTCCGGGTTGTGTCTGCAGTCCCATTCGGACGTATCCGCGGGCTCTCTCTCTCTCCCCCTTTGCCAGGTTCGAGCGGGCAAACCAGGCATAGCGGTCCGCGATATGCTTCAGCCCCGACAGGGCTCTGTGGTTTTTCGGTTCCCGCTCCAGGACCTTCCGGTAGAAGTCGCGGGCGCTGTCCCCCCTGGGACGGCTCAATCGGTTCTCCTGCAGGCGCCTGTCCGCCTGTTCCAGCCACCGGGGGATCTCATCCACGGCCTGCGCTGTTTCCGTGACTTCCCGGTCGTCGGGTGGCTGCCGTAATGACGTCGTATCGACCCTCTCCGTCGCTGTCATCGCGGCCGGTGTTGCCCCTTCAGAGGCCCCATCGGCCACCGGATCCGCCTGGTTCTCTGCCAGCTCTGGCGCTGGCAGGGGTGGGGTCGACTCGTGGCTCGCGGTGACTCCCTCGGGTGATGGTTCCAGCGGCTCCTGTTCCCGGGACAGCCCCCGGAACAGCAGCACCCCCACCATTACGACCAATACTGCATACACCGGCCTGCGCCAACGCATGGAATGGTTCAAGAGCGTTTCTTCCGAGTGATCGATGCTATCTGCAGGCTCTTCCGGCGGGGTCTCTTTTCTGAGCGGTCGTTGCACCTGAGGTGCACTGATGCGCAACTGCTGAATCGCCTTGACCAGTTCCGCCCCGGTGCGAAAACGCTCCTCGGGTTTTTTTGCCAGCAACCGGTCTACAAGAGGTTGGAGTCTGGTCAGGTGAGGCGGCAAACGCGGTATCGGCTGCTTGATGTGGGCGATGAGGGTGGCGGTAAAGTTATCTCCTGCAAAAGGCTTGCGGCCGGTCAACATCTCGAACAGCAGTACACCCATGCTGTAGAGGTCGGCACGTCCATCCAGCTCCCGCATCCCCTGAGCCTGCTCCGGGCTCAGGTAGTGGGGGCTGCCCATCACCGTCCCGGTAACGGTGAGATCGCTGTCCGACTGGGTCAGTTTGGCGATGCCGAAATCGCTGAGGACCGGCGTGCCGTCGCCCCGGAACAGGATGTTGGAGGGTTTGATATCCCGGTGGATGATCCCCAGGCCATGAACATAACCCAGGCAGCCCGCCAGCCGGGCCAGGGTCTTCAGGGCCTGACCCGGTTTCATGCCCTGAGCGATACGCGCCTTCAAATCCCCCCCGGACAGATACTCCATGACGATGTAGTAAAATCCATCGCCCTGGCCGATGTCGTGGACAGTGATCAGATTGTTGTGGCTCAATCGAGCCATGCAGCGCCCTTCGTTGAAGAAGCGGTCGAAAAACTGGGGTGTCTCCGGGTCATTGAGTACCTTCAGCGCCACGGGTCTGCCCAGGGAGAGTTGGGTGGCCAGATAGACGGTGGCCATCCCCCCCTTTCCCAACACCTTTTCCACATGGTATCCGGGGATATTGATATGGGTGTTACTGTTCATTCATGGCCCCTTTCAACACTGTTTCGACCAGTGAGGGTAAATGTTGATAATTTAGCAACTCGAGGTATAACCTAGATCCTGCAAGTGCTCACACTCACATAGCACAAGCTCTTGATCCGTATAGCGATATTTGCTCCCTTGGAAATCACAATAAGGATTCCACTCGGTCGCAAATTCGCTCTACGA
>JAUXBK010000195.1 GCA_030619405.1 Sedimenticola sp.
CGGCAACGGCCTGTACTCGTTGCAGAGTGTCCAATTTTCGTCTGAAAATATGTTTTTTTATTAAACCTCAATGAGTTACATGTCCATGATCTAATCATGGTGTTGAGGTCTGTATTCGTAACCGTTCGCGGTTATCTCATGGTTCGTAACTTCTCAGCAAGAATCTAAAATGTAGGGTGTATCAAGCGGAGCGGATACACCAGGCTACGGAGCATTGGTGGATCCGTCGCTGCGCTCCTTGATCCACCCTACCCGTTTGCCCCGGGTTATTGAGAAGTTGCGCTGCTTCCAGCTAACCGAAAACTGTAAACGGGTAACCGTGAACCGTTACCTATTTCTATAATTCTGTCTTCTATCTTCTGAATTCTACGTTAATACCCCAGATAGGCCTTGCGTACCGCCTCATCCGCCAGCAGCGCCTCGGAACTGGCGGAAAGCACCACCCGGCCGGTTTCCAGCACATAGCCCCGGTCGGCGATCCCCAGGGCGGCCCGGGCGTTCTGCTCCACCAGCAGGATGGTCACTCCCTGCTCATTCAGCTGCTGGATTACGCGGAAGATCTCTTCCACCAGCAGTGGCGCCAGCCCCATGGAGGGTTCGTCCAGCAGCAGCAGCCGGGGGCGCCCCATCAGGGCCCGGCCGATGACGAGCATCTGCTGTTGGCCGCCGGAGAGGGTGCCTGCGCTCTGCGCCGCCTTCTCCCGGAGGATGGGAAACAGCTGATAGATCCGGGTCAATTCCGACTCCACCCACTCCTTGTCGTGGCGCAGCGGGTAGGCGCCCAGGCGGAGGTTGTCCTCGACGCTCAGGGGCGGAAACACCTGGCGCCCCTCGGGTACGTGGCAGACCCCCGCCTTTACGATCTGGTGAGGCGCCTTTCGGGTGATATCGGCACCTGCGAACCGAATGCTGCCGCCACCCGCCTTCCGTATACCGGACAAGGTGAGCAGCAGGGTCGTCTTGCCGGCACCGTTGGCCCCGACGATGGCCACCAGTTCACCCTCGTTGATCTGCAGCGAAACATCGAACAGGGCCTGTACCGGCCCATAGCGGGTCACGAGCCGGTCGACTCGAAGCAGCGGCCCGACCTCAGACGGCATACTGTACCTCGCCCCCCAGATAGGCTTCGATCACCCGGCGGTCGTTCTGGATCTCGAGGGGCGTCCCCTCAGCCAGACGGGTGCCGTAGTCGAGTACCAGGATGCGATCGGATACCCGCATCACCAGCCCCATATTATGTTCCACCAGCAGTACCGTGATGCCGCGCTCGCAGATACAGCGTATCAGGCGTTGCATCTCTGCGGTCTCAGTGTCGTTGAGACCGGCGGCCGGTTCGTCCATCAACAGCAGCTTGGGACCGACCGCCAGGGCGCGGGCGATCTCGAGCCGTTTCAGCACGCCGTAGGGGAGGGCGTCCGCTCTCTGGTCGACGAACCGTTCCAGGTCGCAGAAGCTGAGTGCCTCCCGGGCCAGGCGCCGCGCCTCCCGCTCCTCGCGCACTACCCCCGGCAGGCGCAGGGCGGCACTGAACAGCCCGCTGCCGGTGCGCAGGTGGCAACCCACCATCACGTTGTCCAGTACGCTCATGTTGAAGAACATCTGCAGGTTCTGGAAGGTACGGGAGAGCCCCATCGCCGCCATCTTGTGGGGCTGCAGGCCGATGATCTCCCGCCCCTGGAAGTGGATGCTGCCTTCGTCCGGGTGGTAGATGCCGGAGAGCATGTTGAACAGGGTGGTCTTGCCCGCGCCGTTGGGCCCGATGACAGAGTAGACCTGACCCTCCGGGACATCGAACCCCAGGTCGGCGATGGCGGTGACGCCTCCAAAGGATTTGGTCAGCCCCTGTACCTCAAGCAGCGTCATGTTTGTCCTCCCCGGCAGGCACCACCGGGGCAGGTGCTGGCGCCCGCTGCTGCTGCAGCAGTCGTCGCAGCAGATCCCGCAGGCCAACGAAAAGCCCTTGGGGTAGAAAGATCATCATCAGCATCAGGATGGCACCGAAGATCATCACCTCGTAGTCTTCGAATATCACCAGCAGTTCTGGCAGGAAAGTGAGCACGAACGCCCCGAAGACGGCCCCGAAGGTGGAGGCCATGCCGCCCAGTACCACCATGGTGACCAGTTCGATGGAGAAGAAGAAGTTGAACGAGTCGGGGCTGATGAAGGCCTGCTGATGGGCGAACAGGCTGCCGGCCAGGGAGGCGGAGAGTGCAGCCACAACGAACACCCCGGTCTTGGTGACAGTGGTGTCGATCCCCATCATTTCGGCAGCCACCTCTGAGCCGTGCAAGGCGCGCAGGGCGCGGCCGCTGCGGGAGTCGATAATGTTGAGTGCCAGCCAGACCACCAGCAGCATAACGGCGCTCATCAGCATGTACCAGCGCAGGTCGCTGTCCACCTCCCACCCGAACAGAGAGAGGGGCGGGATTCCGCCAAGGCCGTCCGGGCCACCGGTCAGCTCCTCGGTCTGTACCAGTACGATCTGCACGATAATGCCCAGGCCAAGCGTGGCCATGGCCAGATAGTGGCCTTTCAGACGCAGGATGGGGCGTGCCATGACGAAGGCGATGGTCCCGGTCAGCAGCATACCGGCTGCCATAGCGGACCAGGGATCGAGACCAAAGCGGGTGGTGACGATGCCAGAGGTGTAGGCACCGATGCCGAAAAAAGCGGCGTGGCCGAGGGAGATCAGGCCGGCGTACCCCATCAGCAGGTTGAGCCCCACCGCCAGGATGGCGTGCAGTGCCGCTGAAACAGCCACCACGGTGACATAGTAGTTGTCCGGGAACAGGAGCGGCAGTATCACCACCAGCAGTGTCAGCAGGAACAGACCTCTGAGCCGCTTCACACCCGCTCCACCGAAGCCCGCCCGAACAGCCCGCTGGGACGAAAGAAGAGCACCAGCAGCAGGATCACGAAACCGATGGCATCCTTGTAGCCGGAGGAGATGAGACCCGCGGAGAGGGATTCGATCAGGCCCAGCAGCAGGCCACCGGCCACGGCACCCATGGGGTTGCCCATACCGCCCAGAATGGCGGCGGCGAAGCCCTTGAGGCCCAGCATCACGCCGGCGTCGTAGGAGGTGAAGGTGATGGGAGCGACCAGAACGCCGGCCATGGCACCGAGGAAAGCGGAGAGGCCATAGGCGATCAGCATCATCAGCCCGACATTGATTCCCACCAGGTGGGCGGCGGTACGGTTGCAGGAGCAGGCCAGGACCGCCTTGCCGATGGTAGTGTGGCCGAAGAACCAGTGCACCCCCAGCACCATCAGTCCGGCACCGCCCATGACCCAGAGGTTCTGGGGCAGCAGTGTGGCCTGTCCGATGTGTATCGGCGCATCGCCGGAGAAAGCGGGGAGAGCGAAGATATCCTTGCCCCATACCAGCAACGCAACCCCACGCAGGAAAATGGAGGCGCCGATGGTGATGATGATGGTGGTGACCACAGAAGCACCACGCGCCGGGGCGATGGCAAAACGCTGCAGCAGGACACCGACGCCGACCGTGATCAGCACCGCCAGCAGCAAGGCCACCGGCATCGGCAGGCCGCCGTCGCCGGCGGAGAGGGCGACGGCGCTCATGGCACCGATCATCACGAACTCGCCCTGGGCGAAGTTCACCACGTCCGAGGCGTTGTAGATGATGGCGAACCCGAGGGCCACCAGGGCGTACGTGGCGCCCACGGTGATCCCGGTCAGCAGGAATTGAAGAATCTGGTCGGCCATTGAAATACGGGGTGCATACAATGAACCCCGCACCGGGTTCGGCGCGGGGTTCGCCCAGCCTGCAGCCTGTCGCTACTCCACGATAGTCCAGTCGCCGTGCTTGATCTCCAGCATCTTGAAGGCGCTGAGATCCAGACCCAGGTGATCGGTGGGGCTCATGTTGAAGATGCCGCCGGTGCCGATGAAGCCCCGGGTCTTCTCGATCTCATCCCGGACCTTCGCCTTGTCGGTGCCCCCGGCTCGTTCGATCGCCCGCACCGTGATCATCAGCCCGTCGTAGGCGTGGCCGCCGAAGGTGGAGACCGGGCCATACTTGCTCTCGAAGCGCTGCTTGTAGGCCAGCAGGAGCCCCTTCTGGGGATCGGAAGCGGGCAGCTTGTCGGCTACCAGCAGGGCGGAGGCGGGCAGTCTCACCCCTTCCGCGGCCGCGCCGGCCAGCTCGATGAACTTTTTGGAAGCGACACCGTGGGACTGGTAGAGGGGCAGCTCGATGCCGAGTTGGCGCACGTTCTTGGTGACGATCGCGGGGCCGGTACCAAAACCGAAGCAGAGGATGGCCTGGGCATCGGTATTACGGATCTTGGTCAGCTGGGCAGTCATGTCCGTATCCTTCGCTCCATAGGATTCGTCGGATACCACCTCGATGCCCTGTTCGGGGGCCAGTGCCAGCACCTGGGAACGGCCGGACTTGCCGAAACCGCCGCTGCCGCTGATCAGCGCGATACGCTTGATGCCCCGCTTCTTCATGTCTTCGAAGATCTTGGCGGCCGCCATCCGGTCGGTGTGGGGCACCTTGAACACCCACTTCTTGACCGGATCGATGATCTTCACCGAGCCGGCCAGGGAGATGAAGGGAATCCGGTCTTTCTCCACCAGCGGTATCACCGCCAGGGTGGAGCCGGAGGTGGAGCCACCGACGATCACGTCCACCCGGTCCTTCTTGATCAGGCGTTTGGCAAAGCCGACCGCCTCTTTGGCCTTGCCGCCGGTGTCATAGTGCACCAGTTCCAGCTGCATGCCATTGACGCCCCCTTTAGTATTGATCTCGTCGATGTACATCTGCAGGGTCTTCAGCTCCGGGTCACCGAGGAAGGCGGCAGGGCCGGTTACGGCCAGAAAACTGCCGATCTTGATGGTGCCTGCGGCGACTGCTTGTGCGGCACTCAGTCCCACCAGGGCGCTGATGCCCAGCGTGGCGAGGGTTTTACGGATATTCATTGGAATGGCTCCTCCTTAATACTTGCAGGATCTAGGTGTCACCTGGACCCTGCAGGTAGTCGTGCGTACAGAGTGCAAGCTATTGTTTCGTAGAGCGAATGAAAAATTGAGTGGAATCCTTATTGTGATTGCCGAGATTTTTCATATCGCTATACGGGACAAGAGGTTGTGCTA
>JAUXBK010000109.1 GCA_030619405.1 Sedimenticola sp.
ACATCACCGACCGCTGCACCCTGGCCTGTACCTTCTGCCCCAAGACCCAGGGCGTCCCAAAGGTCCACGACTTCGATCTCACCCTGGACCACCGGCCGGAGGTCGAGGAGATCATCGTCGCCATCGACGACCCCTCGAAATACGCCGAAGTGGTCTTCTGCGGCTTCGGTGAACCAACCCTGCGACTGAAGGTGCTGCTGGCAGTGGCAAAGTACATCAAGGCGCACGGCGGGCGGGTCCGGGTAAACACCGACGGCCTGGCCAATCGGGTGAGCAAACGCAACGTGCTGCCGGAGCTGGCCCGGGTGGTGGACAGCCTCTCCGTCTCCATGAATGCCCAGAACGCCGAGGTCTACGACCGTCACTGCGCCCCCGAACTCAAAGGCTCGTTCGAGAGCATGCTGGCGTTCCTGGAGCTGGCACCGAACTATATAGAAGACACCACCGCCACCGCCATCGATGGCCTGGAGGGGGTGGACATCGCCGCCTGTGAACGCCTGGCCAGGGAGCGGGGCGTCAAGTTCCGCCGCCGGGTGCTGAACAAAGTCGGCTGACGAGACAGGCGGGCGGCAGGCGGGGTCGGAGTCAAACCGCGTAAAGTCATTGGGAGAAAGCACTACAAGGGTTGGGGCGGTTTGACTCCAACCCCTGATGGCAATAGACGAAAATCAGGTGGGCATCATGAAACTCCAGAATTCACCCTTCCTCCCCGGCAACGACGCGACCTTCCAGGCCTGGCGTGACCGGAAGCTCGACGGCTACCCTCAATCGCTGGAGGAGCTGGTGGTGGAGATCGAAAACCCGCTCCAACCGACCCCAGCGGAGCACCAGGCGATACTGCAGCGGGTGCGCAAGAGCGGTATGGCCATCTATGTCAGCGCCACCCGTGACGACCCGGACAAGGGCGTGATCCGAAGTCTGGGGCGCCAGTTCGGGCTGGAGCGACTGGACCACAACATGTGCGCCGACGACGATGCCATCAGCTCCCTGTCGGTCCACCCGGATGCCCTGCATCAGGGCTACATCCCCTACACCACCCGCCCCATCGCCTGGCACACCGACGGCTACTACAACAGGCTGGACCATCAGATCCACGCCCTTCTGCTGCACTGTGTGCGGCCGGCGGCAGAGGGGGGGGCCAACCAGCTGCTGGACCACGAGATCCTGTTCCTGCAGTTGCGGGACCGTAACCCGGCCTATATCCAGGCGCTGATGCACCCGCGGGCCATGACCATCCCGGCCAATATCGTGGACGGGGAGGAGCTGCGCCCGGCCCGCAGCGGCCCGGTGTTCATGCTCTTCTCCGACGGCCGCCTGCACATGCGCTACACCGACCGCAGCCGCAGCATCGAATGGCGGGACGACCCCCTCACCCGGGAAGCGGTCGGCGTGCTGAAACAGCTGTTGCGACAGGAATCCCCCTACCGGTTCGAGGGTACCCTGCAGTCGGGTCAGGGATTGATCTGCAACAATGTACTGCACACCCGTAGTGGCTTCGAGGATGGCGAACAGGAGCGCCTACTCTACCGGGCCCGCTATTTCGACCGTATCGCCGGAAGTTGATCCCGTCCCGACCCTGTGCAACCATCCGCACCCCGTCCACCCACGACCTTACAAAGCACCATGAACGACCAGACACACACCTCCCAACGCATTCCGGTGGAGATCAACCTCCACAGCAAGTCCCGGCTGCTGATCATCGAATTCTCCGATGGAAAACGGTTCGAACTCCCCTGCGAGTACCTGCGTGTCTTCTCCCGGGCAAAGGAGGTGCGCACCCTGAAGGAACCACCGGTCGGCAAGGAGGGTGTCAACATCACCGGCATCGAACCCCAGGGCCACTATGCGGTACGGCTGCTATTCGACGACGGTCACGACACCGGGATCTACTCCTGGGACACCCTGTATGAGCTGGGAGAGAAGACGGAGGAGAACTGGCAGGCCTACCTGGAGCGGCTGAAGGAGATCGGCTACACCCGCCAGCCGCCGGAGAGCGGCCCGCGCCGGGTCCGGCTGCTCTACTTCACCTACCTGGTGAAGCAGTACCGCAAGGAGTCGGAAGAGGTGGAGATACCGGAGTCGGTGACCAGCGTCGAGAGCCTGCTGGAGTGGCTGCGCCGGCGCAAACCGGAGCTCGCTCACCTGCTGGGCGAAGGCAGCGTCCGGGTGACGGTGAACCGGCAGTTCTCGGAGCCCTTCACACGGATCGACGACGGCGACGAGGTGGCGCTGGTTCCCACCTCACCCACCGCCCCGGTCGCGGGCTGAACAACGCCATCGAGAGCTATACCGAGAACCGGGAAGCCATTTGGGGTGAAGTAGAAACCGGCTATGCGTTGTCAAAAAGAGCGGCACTAACCTAGATCCGAGAATACCTCATGGGACTTGTCTATACCGAAATCGAATTGATCAACCCTCGCGAACCATCCCTCCGCCCGCTGCGGCAAAACGCCCTGGTGGATTCCGGAGCAATCACACTCTGTATACCGGAGCACGTTGCCCTGCAACTGCAACTGACCGAGTTGGAAAAACGGGAAGTAACGACCGCGGAAGGCAAATCCATACTGGTCCCCTATGTTGGCCCTGTGCAGGTTCACTTCGAGAACCGAAACTGCTTCACCGGTGCACTGGTCATGGGCGATACCGTGCTGTTGGGAGCCGTACCAATGGAAGACATGGATCTGGTCATCAACCCGCGCCTGCAACAGCTGACGGTCAACCCTGCAAGCCCGAACATACCCACGGCAGTCGTCAAGAAAGCGGCTGAACGGTTGCTATAATCGATCTACATCGTCTTTCCGCAGCTGGACGACCAGGGAAACCCGCCGGTTGCGGGCACGTCCCTCCGGTGTGGCGTTGCTCTCCAGAGGACGGGTGCTTGCATAACCAATGGCGCGCAGCCGGGTGGCGTCCAGCCCCTGTCGGATCAGGAACCGCGATACGGCCGACGCCCGGCCGGTCGCCAGTTCCCAGTTCGAGGGAAAGCGGCTGTTGGCGATGGGTCGGTCATCCGTGTGACCTTCGACAGAGATGAGCCCTCCCCCGTCATAGAGAACCCGAGCCAGACTGGCCAACAGCGGTTTTCCTTCCGGCTTCAGTTCGGCACTGCCGGGATCGAACAGGATGTTTTCCCGCATCTCCAGATTGACCCCTTCTGCCACCCGGGTGATTCTCAGGCGATCATCCAGGCGCTCAGCCGTCAACCTCTCCAGCAGCGGGTGCTCTCGCTCCACCACCTGCTGACGACTCTCTTCAACCATTTGAACCTCCGCCGGGGCAGGGCGCGCTCCCGTATCTTCAGTAAGATCGGGAGAAGCTGGCGGCGATGCTGGAATCTCCATTTTTTCCGGCAGCACCAAGGGCACCGCCTCTTTTTCGGTACCGGCAGCGGCCGGGGGGGGCTTCGGTGCAACTTCCGAAACCACTCTCCCGGGCGCACGCTGTATGGGCAGGATCTCCGTACTCATGATCCGTGAGTCCGGGGTTACAGGCGCCCCGACAACCGGCATGACCGGGGGCGTACCAGGCTGGCGTGGTGACGGTTTCGGCTGCAATATCAGCAGAACCACCAACAGCGTAAGCAGTAGGGTGAGTATGTCTACATAACTCAAAAGCCAGTGGTCACCGCCTTTCAAATGCACCGTGGCAGATGCCCAGGGATCGAAACGATATTCCCGATCGAAGGCCTGCGCTGCCTGGGTCGTCTCGGGTCGAAAGTGCGCCATGGATGCACGGCGGGAGGTGATGGTGTTGTTCATGCACCAACCAGACGAACCGCAGATCGTGGCTGTTGCCCGGTCTGCCTGTCACCATGGACCGGCCGGCCCAGAAACCCCTCGAGGGACTCTCTCATCAGGGCTGCATTTTCCCGGGAGAACATCATCATCAACAGTTCATAACGAATATGGTACCCGGCCAGATACTCCCGGGACTGCTGCTCCATCCTGCTGATCGCCGGCTTGATCACCAGGTTGGCGGCTACCAACCCATAGACCGTGGTGACCATGGCAAAACCCATGGCGGACCCAACCATGTCTAGACCACTCTCTCCCAGCCCGAACAGCATCCGCACCAGTCCCAGCAGGGTGCCCAACATGCCGAAGGCGGGGGCAAACCCGGCCATCGCCTGCATCACCCGCAAGTGGCGCTTTTCCTCTTCCCGGGCATTGGCGATCCGCCACTGCAGGCTTCTTTCCAGCTCTTCCCGGGCAGCACCATCAACGATCAACTGCGCTCCCTGGCCCAGGAACGAATCGGCTATCCCCCTTGCGCCACGCTCGGCATGACGCACCAGGCCCCGACGATAGGCCTCTGACACCTGCAGAAAAACCTTTTCATCGAGATCCATTCCCCGGTGCCTTTTGGAGAAGACCCCGGGCACCTTACGCAACACCTCCTCGGTCCGATCGATCCCCTCGCTGATCAGAGTAGCGGTCAGCGTGCCACCGATGACGAACACAAACCCGGCGACAACGATGAGCCAGCCGGGTGCACTCCCGTAGAGAAGCACCCCGGTGGAGAAGGCGACTGTTACACCGATCGCGACGAGCGGGCGGATCCGGTTCATAGACTGTTCCCGGCAGTGAAAAGGATTGAACCAGTAATGGCGCAAAACCCGTGCCATTTAGACAATTCCTGCATTGACAACGGGTTAGAAGCCCCGGACCCTCCAGCTGACGTGTCAGCGGCAAGGCATTGCCGCCCGATGGTGTAACAAGCTGCCGGTTGCGTCACGGCGAGGGTTCGTTGTGGGGGGGCCTCTCTATTCAGCCCCGGGCGGCAATCGCCATCCGTACCAGTTCCGCCAGAGACGATGCATCCATCTTCTCCATTACCCGGGCCCGGTGCGCCTCCACCGTCTTGGCACTCACCCCGAGTGACCGTGCGATCTCCTTATTGGACTTGCCATCGGTGACCATCGCCATCACCTCGTGTTCCCTGGGGGTCAGATGGGCAAGACGAGCGGCAATCTCGGACCTTCCCGCCTGCAGCGACCGCTGCTCCACGTCCAGAGCGAGGGCGTTGCGGATACTCTCCAGCAGTAGTTCGTCGTTGAACGGCTTCTCGATGAAATCCATTGCCCCCGCCTTCATTGCCCGTACCGCCATGGGTACATCACCATGGCCGGTGATGATTATGATCGGTATTCTGATCTCATGCTTGACGAAATGCTCCTGCAGTTCCAGGCCACTCATCCCGGGCATGCGCACATCCAGCAGCAGGCAGCCCGCCCGGCCGGGGTAATAATCCCGAATGAATGCATCGGCCGACTCATACACCTCCACCTGCATCCCCACTGACTCTATGAGCCATTTCAGGGAACTGCGCATTGCCTGATCGTCATCGACGACGAACACGGTTGGTTGATTGGTCATATTTTTTCGTCTACTGGTTTCTTGTAACCGGGCAGGGTAACGGTGAACCGGCTACCCCCCTCTGGCAGTGCCTGGGCATCGATGCTGCCTTTGTGCCCCTCGACAATGGTCTGACTGATCACCAGCCCCATACCCATTCCTGTCTGTTTGGTGGTAAAGAAAGGTTCGAACAGATGTTCCAGCGCATCGGGTTCAATGCCCGGCCCGGTATCCTCCACCTCCACCGCTATATTACCGTTACTCAGGCAGCGGGTGCGCACCACCAGGGTACGTTCCCCTTCCGGGACCTCGAGCAGGGCATCCAGGGCATTGCGGATAAGGTTCAACAGCACCTGTTCGATCTGCACCAAATCCACCCGCATCGGCAACCGGGTCAGGGAGAGTTCCTGTTCGATCACCACCCCGCTCTTGCGCGCCTCGAACTCCACGAACGAGCAGACCTCTCGCACCAGGTCATTGATATTTGCCACACTGCGTACCGGCGGCTGCTTTCCCACCAGACTGCGCAGGCGCCGGATGATCTCCCCCGCCCGGTCGGCCTGGCTGTTGATCTGGCCCAGGGCGTAGAGCAGGTCATCGTTGCCGGGCAGCTTCGATTGCAGACGGCGGGTGCAGCCGTTGGCGAAATTGGCGATAGCGGAGAGCGGCTGGTTGAGCTCATGAGCCAGGCCGGTCGCCATCTCCCCCATGGTGCTGAGGCGGCAGACGTGGACCAGTTCCTGCTGATGCTCGCGCGCCTCCCGTTCCGCCTGTCGTACGGCGGTGATGTCCCGGCCATAGATGTTGACATAGTCCAGGTCCACTACCGGCGCCGCCAGCAGTGAATAGGTACGGCCGTCACAGGTCAGCTCCGTCTCCCAGTCCTGTCCGTAATCGAACACCGCCTTCAGCCGGTTGCGCCAGTAGAGTGGCAACGTCTGACCCTTTTCACAGCCCCAGTACTCGAGCAGGGGGGCACTTGCAGAGTTAGCATAGATGATCACGCCGCGCTGGTTCACCCGCAATATCGGGCTGGGACTCTCGGACGGAAACTTGGCGAGACTGCTGATCTGCTGTTCGGCCCGTTTCCGGTCCGAGATATCGTGTACATAGACGGTGAACAGCAACCGGTCCTGGAGCAGGATCGGCTTGATGGCGACCTCCACCGGAAAGGTGGTGCCGTCCGCCCGCACCGCCTCCATCTCCTGACGCGCCTCCAGCCCCTCCTCCTCCCGGTCATAGATAAACTTCTCAAGGGTACTCTGAAACAGCTCGCGCCGCCCGGACTCGATGATCAGTTCGAGAAAATCCTGACCGATCACCTCATCCCGATGGTAACCGAACATACGCTCGGCCGTGGCGTTGAACTCGACGATACGCTCCACCTCATCGATGGTGATGATGGAATCCAGGGCCGCCTCCATGATCGCCTGCTTCAGCGCCTCTGACTCCTGCATCTCACTCTCATGGCGCAGGCTCATCTCCTCCCTCGCCTTCAACACCTGCCGCATGAACTGCCTGATCCAGTCTTCCAGCACGAATATCTGGTTGCCCTTCTCCATCACCAGCTGGTTGCCCCCCAGCGCCCGGCGGGAGAAACGGGAGATGCGGCGCAGGATCCGGTTCAAACGCTCCGACAGAAAGTAGAACACCAGGGTAAACACCGCGATGAAAGCGACTGCTGCCACCACCCGCTGCCGTCGCTCCACTGCCGCTACCCGCAAACGGGTCGCCGCCACACTCTCCCGCGGCACCAGGGTGGCGAACTGGAGGTTGAGATCAAAACCCTCATAGCGGAAAAACGACTGGGCGGTCACCAGGTAGTCCCTGATCGCATCACCCAGGCTCGACCCCTGCGGAACCTGCGGCGGGTCACTGGCGGAGAGGAAGCGCTGTTCGTCCGCATCCAGCAGCCCCACCACGACACCGCTCCCCGATATCCCCTGCTGAGAGGCGTTCAGGAACTGTTCGTCGATCGGGACCACCAGCATGAGCGAGCCCATATTGGTGCCGGTGGCGTCCTCCGCCATCTCGGACACCAGCAGATAAGGCTGTCCCTGCAGTTTGGTCAGCAAGGACTGGACCCGATTCTCTCTCAAAAACAGCTCATCCAGCTTCAACAGCTCACCGGGCAACGGTCGCCCGCCGGCGTTGTAGATCTCACGGGTGCGCCCGCGCCGGTCCACCAGCAGCACCTGGCTTGGCTGAATCAGCGCCTGCCACAGCTCTGCATCCGGCAACCAGGGGGGGTTCTCGTAGTAGATGACCGGAGGGCTCTGGTCACTGTCGAACCAATAGACAGGCTCCAGGTAACTGGAGAGCCGCCGGTGGTTGGCCAACAGGCGGGCGGTGGAAATGTGGGCCGCCACATAGTTGTCGAAACGGATGAGGGTTTCCCGGGCCTGCTGATCGAGTCGGGTCTGCAGCTCTTGCGCAAAAATATTACGCAGCGCCCTGGGTTGTACCTGGTCCAGCACCAGCCAGACGACCCCGCCACAGGCCAGTCCGATCAGGATTGAGAGCAGCGGCATGGGAATGCGCCGCAGAAAGGAAAATGGTTTTGACCGGTGAGACTTGGGCATGATTGCCCGCTATTATGAAGGGCATTTCCAACGGCTGCCAGCACCACAGGTCGATCACGGATCGGTATCTGCTGTAGCCCCGAGCGAGGGAAAGATGAGCTGGTGCAGACGATCGAACAGCTCCGGGGCCATGTCGCTGAACATCAGGCCAACACCCGGTTCCCCGGAATGGATGACCACTGCAGGAGAATGATAGGGGCGATCCTCCCCCTCCTCCCGCAGCATCAGCGAGGTATCCACCAGGGAGTTGACCGGCAGCTGAATACGACCGATATCGACAAGCATGCCACCCACACTGACATTGTGGGTTCGCCCGCGCACCAACCCCAGGGTGCGGCAAACGATCGCCACATCCAGGGCCAGTGGTATGCGAACAGAGCAGCGATGCTCCAATCCTCCATCCTCCTTTGGCGCCTGGGTTGGCCCAGGTCGTTATCCCCTTGCGTGGGCACTGAGGGCTCGCGAAACAATAACTCCCTGTTTTGGGACGCCGATCCATCCCGCCTGGCGGCGTTGCGAAAACTTGAAAGATAATGAATATTACTGCGTTTCCGCGC
>JAUXBK010000090.1 GCA_030619405.1 Sedimenticola sp.
AAAAAATATATTTTCAGACGAAAATTGGACACTCTGCAACGAGTACAGCCCTTTGCCGGCACAAAAAAATGACAGGATTAACAGGATTTACAGGTTTATGTAATCTTGTAAATCCTGTTAATCCTGTCCAGTTATTGAAACGATTTTGAGCGGAAATGACGAGGTCTGGACTTCTGACTTCTATCTTCTGACTTCTATCGTCTGCCTCCTGCTCTCAGGAAGAATTCTCCCGGGGCTCCTGTTCCCTCACGCTGTAGGGCAGCTCCATCAGTTGCAGTCCGGGGCCCCCGGTATCGAGCAGATGCAGGTCACCCGCTTTCGCCAGGGAGATCTCTGCGACCGCCAGCAGATCGTACCCCCCTTCAGGAGCGTGCTGGGCATCGACCACCTTGCCGGCTCCCTGGCCAGACTGGCTGCAGCTGGAAAACAGTTCATCCCCCGGGCGCGGTGGAGTCTCCGTATCCACGTGCGCAAGAAACATGCGGCGTTTGAGTTTTCCCAGGTACTTCATGCGCGCCACCACCTCCTGGCCCGTGTAACATCCTTTGGTGAAACTGACCCCGTCGATCAGCTGCAGGTTGACCATCTGGGGCACGAATGCCTCTATGGTGCCCTTCTGAATGGTAGGGATGCCTGCGCGAATATCGAGCAGGGCCCATTGACCGGCGTTACCGATGGTGGCGGTGCGGGAGAGCGTCTTCCACAGCGCAGTGATCTCCTTCACTTCCCCGATCAGCTCATATCGAGCGGTTTTTCCAGCCAGGCGCAGCACGGTTATTCCTCCATCCTGGCGCTGGTCGTCAACCCCGGTGGGCAGGGTGGGAAGTGATTCTCCCAGCAGGGTTTCCGCGCATGCCCCGGCCAGCCCTATCCGTATCAGGTCAGCGTCGGCATCCTCCACCTTGACCTTCGACATCAGAACGAACATGGGCAGGCGCTTCAACACAGCCTGGTGGGTGTCACGCGGCAGTTGCAGATAGAGATCCCCCCTTCGCTCAAACAGCAGGAAACTGGCCAGTATGCGCCCCTTGGGGGTGCAGTAACTGTTTATCTGGAAGTGGCTGTCGCTGACGTCCCGTACATCGTTAGTGAACTGGCCCTGCAGGAAATCCCGTGTATCCCCGCCGGACACCCGGATGAGGCCGAGGTGGGAAAGGTCGATCAGCATACATTCCAGGTTATTGTTTTGCCCGTGTTTCGGGCTGGAACTGTCAGAGTGCTGATCCAGAAAGCTCTTCCATTGGCTGTTCATTTTTGTCTCCACCGTTGATTAGTGGTCGGCAATGATAGGAGATTTATCCCTGGGTGTCAGTTCGAGGGTACTGGTTCCCACCGTTTTTCCGGCCTTGGTTGTTGTTATTTTATTTCATCGCTGTGTACTGAACGGGTATGATTACACGCTAGCCGTTGTCCCGACCCCGAACCAGCCATCTCGTATGTTTTCCCCATGACCGAACATCATTCCCGCCAGGGCTGCCTGGTGCTGTACAAGACCCGTCCCGCTATTGTGACCGGGATTGGAGAGAAGATCGATATCCAGCTGGAAGGTGGCAAGCAGAAACGGGTGCGCCCCAAGGATATATCTGTGCTTCATCCCGGACCGCTCACCAGCCTGTCGGAGCTGCAACCGGAGCTGGGAGATGTGGAAGAGGCCTGGGAACTGGTTTCCGGCAGCACCACCCACTTACGGGAACTGGCGGAGCTGGTCTATGGGGAGTTTACCCCATCGACTGCCTGGGCGGTCTGGCAACTGGTGAGCGAAGGTATCCATTTTCAGGGGACACCGAGTGAGATTTCAGCCCGTAGCGGTGACCAGATTGCAGTCGACATCGCGGAACGCGAAGCGAGGGAGCAGGCGGCACGGGCGTGGGACGGGTTTATCGCACGCTTGAACAGCCGGATGCTGGAAGCGGAAGATCGGAAACGGTTAAAGGAGGTGGAGCGTCTGGCGCTCGGGCTCTCTGAACACAGCCGAATTCTCAACGCCCTGGGGCGACAGGAAAACCCGGTCAATGCCCACCGTATGCTGGCGAGCGTTGGTTATTGGGCAGCTGAATTCAACCCCTGGCCTGGACGTGGCGGCATGCCGTCGGGAAACCCAACGATTCCTGTCCCCGAACTGCCGCAGGAGGAACGGCTGGACCTGACTCACCTGGAAGCCTTTGCCATCGATGATGAGGGGAGTGAAGACCCGGATGATGCGATCAGCCTTGATGATGATCGGATCTGGGTGCATGTGGCGGATGTGGCGGCGCTGGTGGTACCGGATTCTGAGCTGGATCTGGAGGCGCGGGTCAGGGCCGCGAATCTCTATCTGCCCGAGGGGATCATTCATATGCTGCCACCGTCTCTGACGGCGCGGCTGGGGCTGGGGTTGCAGGCACGCTCTCCGGCGCTCTCCATCGGCTTTCGTCTGAACGATGCGGCAGAGTTGGAGGATATCCAGATCGCAGCCAGCTGGGTACGGGTGTCACGCCACAGCTATGCCGATGTGGATGGGCGACTGACCGAAGCGCCCTTTGACCGGTTACTGCAGCTGACCGGGCGCTTCAGGGAGCGCCGGTTGCGGACGGGCGCCGTGCGCATCGATCTGCCGGAGGTGAGCATAAGGCGTTCCCATGAGGGGAAGATACATATCCGGCCGATGCCACGGCTCAAGAGCCGTGAGATGGTGATGGACACCATGCTGATGGCGGGTGAGGCGGTAGCCCGGTATGCCCTCTCGAATGGAATCCCGGTCCCTTTTGCAACCCAGCCCAGTCCGGCACAACCTCTGCAGAATGGAGGTCTGGCCCGCATGTTTGCCTATCGTCGTCAGCTGAAGCCGTCCCACATCACTCCCCTGGAAAAACCGCATGCCGGTCTGGGGCTGGAAGTCTACAGCCGCGCCACCAGTCCTCTGCGGCGCTACCTGGACCTGGTGACCCATCAGCAGCTACGGGCCCACCTGCGAGGGGAAAAGCCTCTTTCTCTGGAGGCCATTTCTCAGCGGATCGGGGAGACGGAGCAGACAGCCCGGGCGGTCAGGCGTGCAGAGCGGGAGTCCAATCTGCACTGGAAACTGATCTATCTGCAACAAAACCCGGGCTGGCGGGGACGAGGTGTGGTGGTGGAGGCAGACAATCGAAGGGTCACCCTGCTGATACCGGAGCTGGCCATGGAGACCCGCCTGAGAACAGCCCGGGAGCTGTCTCTGGACGGTGAGCTGGAGCTGGCGGTGCGGGAGGTGGACCTGGCGGAGCAACTGGCGCGGTTTCGATCGATGGATCATCTTTGAAGGGTGGCCGGGTTTTTTGGTACTGTGGAGCATCGGAGCCGCTCGTACTCTGCCTGGATCGTAGGTGGAAGCATTTTGGGGCTCTGATACAACAATATCATCTGAATGGAGTACTGGAGGAGAGCCACCATGTCGGAAGAGCAACAACAAGACGGACGGGAAGCGGGTCCCCAGGAGAGCAGTAAATTGCGTGGCCCGGCTGCGAATTTCGCGGCTTTCTGTGAAGTGGAATTCGAACGTCGCCGAAACTCGGGTGAGCCGTTTGCCGAAGATGAGTATCGGGAAGCGATGGCGATGACGCTGCGTCGCCTGCAGGCACAGAAAGGGGAGCAAGCGGTATGATCATCACCGATATATCGGCGGAGAATATCCTCAAGTACAGGCAAGTGGAACTGCATGATCTGCCCGAGAACGGCATCATCGCCATCGAGGGGGTGAATGAGTCCGGAAAGAGTACTATCGGTGAGATCATCTGTTTTGCTCTGTTCGGCCGTACCTACTCCCTGAGCAGCGGTGGGCTGGAAAAACTGATCCGCTGGGACGAACCGCGCTGTTCGGTCACCATTCGTTTTCGTATTGCCAATGGGCATCAGTTTGAGATCGTTCGCATGCTCGACCGGGCGGGTAACCAGGGGGCACGACTGGGCCAGGTTGGCGGGAGAGAGCCAATCGCACGGGGCACGGCGGCGGTGGACGATACTCTCTGCGATCTGCTTGGTTTCGGTTACGACGAATTCATCGAATCCTTCTATCTGGCGCAGCGGGAGATCTCCACCCCTCACCCACACAGTCATGCGGTCAAGACGATGGCGGGTCTGACCCATATGGAGTATCTCGATTACGAATACGCTGAGGAGATTGCCGAACAGCAGGAGGCAATCGGGGGAGGCCGAAGCGAAATCGGCCAGATAGAGGAGGCGATAGCTGCACTCGCTATCGACCCTGACCGACTCCCCTCCCTGGAAGCGGAAGGCGAAGTGCTGCAGAAAAAGAGAGCCGGGACACAGACGGAGGTGGATCAGCTGGAGCAGGCCTCTACTGCTTACCAGGATACCCTGCCGGAGATTCGTGCGGCGGTAAGGAGTCGTGGACGAGCCAAGGTACTTCGATTCCTCTCGTTCCTTTTCACCCTCGCCCTGCTGGGTGGCTGGTTTCTCCTCGATCGGATGCCTGACAGCGGGTACGGTCAGATGCTGGCGTCCACGCTTTCTGAGCAGATCCCCGAGTGGGGGCCGCAATATAGACCCTGGCTGCTCTATGGGGGGGTTGCTTCTGGCATACTGTTTCTGATGTTCTGGTTCCGGGTAGCGGCATTGAATGGCCATAGCACGAAGCTCCTGGAGGTTTCCCGGACCCTGGCCGACCGGCTGAGCGCAATGCATCAGGATGCTCCGACGACAGAGGGCGGGGAAATGGCTGTCGAATCTGAGGCGGCCCCTGTCGACGAATCCCCGGCTGGGGAGGAGGTTCCGGTGGTGGCCGGAAGTGAAGAAATCGCCTTGGCCAGCCTGCGTATTGCGACTTTCCAGGCGGAAGCAGCGGAGGTACGTGAACTGGTGGGCCGTGCGTTGTCGCGGCTGCGCCAGGAGGTAGAGCAACTGCAACAAGAGATCGGGTGTCTGGAACAGACCATCGCCACAGAAAAAGAGCGGGTCGACAAGGCGGCAAGCCTGAGCCGGTTGAAGGAGGATCTTGAGGAGAACATCGCCGAGCTGCAACAGCATATTCACCTGCGTGAACTGGGTAGAGAGCTGCTGCAGGGGGCAATCGGTTATCAGTCCCAGCAGTTCAATCGCGAGTTGCGGGGACTGGTGGGGCACACCCTGCCACTGTTTACCGAAGGACGCTATGAACATCTGCAGATCGATGAGGATCTGACGGTGCGCGTCTTCTCCAGCGACAAGCGGGATTTCATGGATCTGGAGGAGATATCCAGTGGCACCCAGCGTCAGGTCATGCTGGCGGTACGTCTGGCCCTCTCCCAGGAGCTGGTCAACAGTACAGTGGAGGGAAAGCAGTTCATGTTTCTGGATGAGCCCTTCGCCTTTTTCGACCAGCAGCGTACCAGCAATGCACTCAAGGTGTTGCCGGACCTGAGCGACAGTATTACCCAGATCTGGATCGTGGCCCAATCCTTCCCGCCTGGTCAGGCATTCGACGTGCAGATCCTCTGCACCCGGGAACAGGAGACCCTGCCGGGGGGTCTTTGACCGGCCATCGCTATTACCCCAATGGACAATCGTCACCATTCCTGCGTCGTTTGCCGTGTCATGCGCAGCCTCGCCTTCAGCACCATCGGTGGCGGCCTGGTGGGATACGGGGCACTGGCCCTGGGACTGACCCGGGAGAATGCTATCGTGGCCGCCTTCTTCGGCGCCCTCGGGGCGGTTCTCTGGGTCAGTCGCAAACCCAGGTGAAGACGGAATCTGCGTAAAAATAGCCGCGGATTGACGCGGATCAGACACGGATGTTTTTATGGCTTTGATACACGAATGCTACTGGGATGGGGTCGGGCAGCCAATCAACATCATCGCCTAAAGTAGCGTTCAAGAGGCTTGGGTAAGTAAATCAATCCGCGTTGATCCGCGGCTGAATGTCTGTTGATCCTGTGAAGGGTTACGGGCAAAAAATAAAGAGGGTGTGCCGTGCGAAGATTGTACTTGCTGCTTCCAGACGTGGAGCGTTGCCGGGCGCTGGTGAACGATCTCGAGGGGACGGGTATACCGCCGGGCCACCTGCATGTGGTTGGCAGCCTGGAACAGGATCTGAAAGGGTTGCCCCTCGCCACTGTCTGGCAGAAGAGTGAACTGCTCCATGGGCTTGAGATCGGTATCGGCATCGGTGCAACGGGGGGGCTACTGGCGTGGCTCCTGGGCCGGCTGCTACCTCCACCCGGCATGGAGATAGGCAACAGGGTGCTCCTGTGGAGTGTGCTGGCTGGGGCACTGTTCGGGGGCCTGGTGAGTGCCCTGATGAAACATCACGAGCACAATCATCGGTTGGCCCGCTATGATCAGGCGATGGCTGCAGGGCGGATCCTGCTGATGGTGGATGTGCCGCGTTCCGAGGTGGAGCGAACTCGGGAACGGATTCTGAGTCAGCATCCCGAAGCCCGTATCGACGTGGCCCGTAAAAAGAAACGCTGATTTGACTCATCTGTAAAGATTCTGGCCACTCAAACTAGTGGAGAGACTTCCTGTTCATGAGGTGCTACCGGCACTGCAGAAGGCGCTGGCCGGGTCAGGGCGCTGTGTCCTCACCGCCCCTCCCGGGTCTGGCAAGACCACCCTGGTTCCCCTTGAACTGCTGAAGCAACCCTGGTTGGAAGGGCAAAGGATCCTGATGCTGGAGCCTCGCCGACTGGCCGCCAGGGCCTCCGCAGCCCGTATGGCGGAACTGCTGGGTGAACCACTGGGGAAGCGGGTTGGCTACCGGGTCCGCTTCGATCAGCAGGTATCCCGCCATACCCGGATCGAGGTGGTGACCGAAGGCATCCTCACCCGACGGCTGCAGCAGGACCCGGAGTTGCAGGGTGTCGGGTTGGTCATCTTCGATGAGTTCCATGAACGCAGTCTGCAGGCAGATCTGGCACTCGCCCTCTGTCTGGATGTGGCGGACGGATTGCGGGATGACCTGCGACTGCTGGTGATGTCCGCCACCCTCGACGTGAATCTGGTATCTGAACTGATGGGGGGTGTCCCTGCGGTCCATGGCCATGGACGCAGCTACCCGGTGGAGACCATCTATCTCTCCCGTACCACAGAGAAGAGTATCCCCCATACGGTACTCTCCGGTGTCCATCGGGCACTGGATGAGCAACCGGGTGATCTGCTGGTCTTTCTCCCGGGCGTCGGCGAGATCCGGGCCGTCGAGAGTCGTCTGAGGGAGCAGCTCGCTCCGGATACCCTGGTCTGCCCGTTGTATGGGGATCTGGGGCGTAATCTCCAGCTGCAGGCGATTCGGCCCGACCCGAAGGGCCGTCGCCGGGTGGTGCTCAGTACCTCCATCGCCGAGACCAGCTTGACCATCGAGGGGGTGAACGCGGTGGTGGACAGCGGCTGGTCACGCCAGCCCCGCTTCGATCCCAACAGTGGTTTGACCCGGCTGGTGACCCTGCGCCTCTCCCGGGCCTCCGCGGACCAACGCGCCGGGCGCGCGGGGCGCCTGGGGCCCGGGGCCTGTTACCGGCTTTGGACCAAAGGGGTTCACAGCGGCCTGAGTGCCTACGCACCACCAGAGATCCTGGTTGCAGATCTGGCATCCCTGGTGATGGAACTGGCCCAGTGGGGGGTGAACGAGGCCAACCAGCTGAGTTGGCTCGACCCGCCCCCTGCAGGGGCAGTTGCCCAGGCCAGAGAGTTGTTGCAGGCGCTCGATGCCCTGGATGACAAAGGGCGCATTACGGCCTACGGCAGACGCATGCTGCCACTGCCTCTGCACCCCAGACTGGCCCATATGCTGCTGGTGGCAGGCGCATCGGGACAGGCGGCTGTGGCAGCGGACATCGCTGCGCTGCTGTCGGAACGGGATATCATCCGGCGCACTGCTGGAATGCCGGCAGCGACCGACATCGATGAACGGCTGCAGGTGCTGGGGCGCTGGCGGGAGAGCGGCCGTCGGAAAGCGGTTGCCGGGGTGGATACCGCCGCCTGTGCCAGGGTCGATCGGGTCAGTCGGCAGCTACGGGGATTGAAGCTGCCACAGGGAACGAAGTCATTGTCTTCGTTGAGCCCGGGCGCACTGCTGGCGAGTGCCTATCCGGATCGGATTGCCCGGCGTCGGGAGCGGGATGGGCGGCATTATCGTATGGTATCGGGCCGGGGGGTACTGCTTCCAGAAGGGGATCCGCTGGGCAGGGAGGAGTTCCTGGTGGTGGCGCATCTGGATGCGGGAAGGTCTGCAGGCCGGGTCTATATGGCGGCGGCTATTGATCTGAAACAAATTCGAGAGAGAGTGGGATCGCGTATCGTATTAATTTCTGAGATAGTATGGGAAACCCGTTCTCGTGCAGTGGTTTCCAGACAGAATGAAATGCTGGGTGCGGTGGTGCTTTCGTCTCAGCCATGGGAAAACCCTGATCCAGAGGCGGTGAAGGATGCGATGCTGGAGGGGGTTCGCACCCTGGGCCTGAAGGTCCTGCCCTGGAGCAGGGGGAGTCGGGAGTGGCGGGCGCGTCTGATGTCGCTCAGGCGGTGGCAACCGGAAGCGGGGTGGCCGGACCTGTCCGACCGTATACTGCTGGAGACCATCGGTCAATGGCTGACACCCTGGTTGGAGGGGATCACCCGTCCGGAACAGCTGAAGCGGTTGAACCTGGAGGGGATCTTCCGAAGCGGGCTGGATTGGGAAAGGCAACAGCGGATGGAACAGCTGGCACCCACCCACATCCAGGTGCCGAGTGGGTCACGCAAGCGGCTGGAGTATCGTCCTGGCGAGCCGCCGGTGCTGAAGGTGAAGCTGCAGGAGATGTTCGGGCGGGCTGAGACGCCGACCATCTGTGGCGGACAGATCGCGGTGATGCTGCACCTGTTGTCGCCAGCGCAGCGTCCGGTGCAGGTAACCAGAGATCTGAGGGGATTCTGGGAACGTACTTACCAGGAGGTGAAGCGGGAATTGAAAGGGCGGTATCCAAAGCACTACTGGCCGGATAATCCCTGGGAGGCGATTCCCACCGCTCGGGCACGACCGCGCAAGTGAGTTTACGCGGGGAATAAACGGGCCTGAAAAAGCAAAAAAACGATAACCCGATCGAGAGTGGCTGCACCGGGGAGCTACTCAGCCGGAGCGCAGGCGCTACATCTGTTTCAGCGCTGTGGCACTCAGGTTCTCCTGAAGTTTGGGGAACCTGGTCTTAAGAAATTGGCATGGTACCTCAGCGGGGTGAGAGATAATGTGAAGGCGCTCAAGATTTGAGCATCTGCCTTTTCATGCGAGTTCTTTCTTCCGGCGTGTTCACGTTGATGAACTATATTCTGCCACCGCCAGCTACAACAGTTGGAGTTTCCGCTCTTCGGTGGCAGGAACCTCATGGATCGAGGGAAGGCGTATCCGGCTGGAGCTACAGGCGGGTTTTGGCGCGGGCGACACAAAGATTTTAATTCTGCTTCCGGAGCCGTTGAAACGGATGATCAACAGGAGCGGGAGGCAGGGTCCACCACAGGGAAGGTGAAGATCGGATCGTGCTGGCACCTAGATCCTGCAAGTGCTCACACTCACAGAGACAAGCTCTTGATCCGTATAGCGATATTTGCTCCCTTGGAAATCACAATAAGGATTCCACTCGGTCGCAAATTCGCTCTACGAATCAATCTCTTGCACTCTGTAAGCACGATCACTTGCAGGATCTAGG
>JAUXBK010000115.1 GCA_030619405.1 Sedimenticola sp.
CAAAAAAGTGTGCACTTTCATGCCATACCCCTGGAGCAAAATTCACCTTGTTTTTTACCGCTTTTTGAACGATGATAACCATATATAAATGCTATTAAATCAATAGGATGCATGATTTTATGGTGTTCATTTTCTGAGCAATGAGTTTGGTTAATTTGGACGCCCTAGATCAGCACTAACAAAAAGTACTCCTTTCCTTACCCAGCACTCCAAACCAGGCGTGTTTTCCAAGCCCCTTAGTACCTAGCACCTGGTACCTGGTACCTGGTACCTAGCACCTGGTACCTAGTACCTGCCCTTATCCCATCGTTTGAAGCGCTTCCGGCAGTAGCTCAGCAGTTCGTTGTAGTTGCGGAAATGGAGTTGGAACCCCGCCTCTGCCGGGGCGTCGTATTCGCACCAGGCGTTGTCGTAGTCGCGGCAGATTCGGGGGCGGTCATGGTAGATGGCGCAGCCACCGTCGGTCTGCAGGTGCTGGCAGCGGCCGTGGAACAGCAGGTACCAGCCACTGTTATCCTTGTATATCTCCGTGCCCTGGTGGGAGACCTGCCACAGCAGGTGGTCGAAGTCGCGCTTGGATCGGGGTGCGACGCCCAGTGCCTCCGTGAGGTAGGTGCAGCATTTCGACCCGATGCAGCGACTGCATTTGTTGTCAGGAGTTATCATCTTATTCGTAACTGTTCACGATTATCAGTTTACAGTTTTCGGTTAATAAAACAGGAAGTTAGCTGGAGAGGTGGAACTATTTTCTGGGCAGGATGCGAAAGAACTGATTCAGGAATCGGCATCCTTCACTGCCCCAGGAAAGTACTTTACACTTTTTCTCGTGCCTACCAGCCGGGGTGAGCGCGCAGTTCCGACTCGTCAGCGCCCTCACCCCAATGGGCTCGGGGCGCGACGCACCTAGAAGGATTTTCAAGCGGCGCTTGGATACCTGAAGAAAGTGTAAACCGAGAAATGAAGGATGCCCAGGAATCGATATCGAAAATGCTTCAGGCACTACATGGTTCGTTGAAAAACCGTAAACCGTAAACTGTTAACCGCAAATGGTTACCCTTATTCGTTACACCATCAGCTCCGGCGTCCTTCAAATCTGTCTGGTCACCGGACTCCGGGTCAGTGCTTTCTGCCCGACCTGCGCCCTTGCGGGCGTCGGGGCTGACCGCCGCCGGGGCGGCGCCCTCTGCCACCCCGGCGGTCGTCCCGTCTGGGCCTTTCTACCCGGACCCGGCTGTTCGGGTCCACTTTCGCCAGGATATCGTCTGTGACCGACTCCATGGGCAGCTTGCGGCCGATGAACTCCTCGATCTCAGGCAGTGAGAAGGAGAAGGTCTCGCAGGCGAAACTGATGGCATTGCCGCTGGCACCGGCCCGGGCGGTGCGGCCGATGCGGTGCACGTAGTCTTCCGCGTCTTCCGGTAGGTCGAAGTTGATCACATGAGTAACACCCGGGATGTGCAGGCCGCGGGCCGCCACGTCGGTGGCCACCAGTACTGCTACCTCCCCTGCCTGGAACTTTTTCAGCAGACTCATCCGTTTCTTCTGGGGCACGTCGCCGGAGAGCACGGCGGTCTTGATGCCATTGCCCTCCAGGAATCCCCACACCCGGTCGGCACCGCGTTTGGTGTTGACGAAGACGATGGTGCGGTGATCGCCTATCCGCTGAAACAAGCCCAGCAGGAGCGGGATCTTCTCTTCGTTGGCGGTCATGTAACAGGTCTGGACCACGTTGTCGGCGGTGACCTCGTCTGTCTCCACGGTGATCGATACCGGGTTGTTCATATGCTCGTAGGCGAGTTCCTTCACCCGGTAGGAGAGGGTGGCAGAGAACAGCATGCCCTGCCGCTCTTCCGGTGGGGGGCAGCGGCGCAGCATGAAGCGGATATCCTTGATGAAACCCAGATCGAACATCCGGTCCGCCTCGTCCAGCACCACCACCTCTATCGCCTTCAGATCGTAGACATGCTGCTTGAGGTAGTCGATCAACCGGCCGGGTGTGCCGATCAGCACATCCACCCCCTCCTCAAGCTGCCTGCGCTGCTGCTCATAGGCCGTGCCGCCGAACACCAGACCCAGTTTGAAACCGGTGTGTCTGCCAAGCACCACGGCATCTTTGTGAATCTGCAGTGCCAGCTCACGGGTGGGCGCCACCACCAGGGCGCGGGGCTGGTTCGGGCGGCGTCCCTCCCGCGGGGGGGTGTTCAGGAGCTTGTGGAAGATGGCGAGCAGGAACACCGCCGTCTTTCCGGTGCCGGTCTGGGCCTGGCCGGCCACGTCCTGTCCCTGGAGGGCGATGGGAATGGTTTCGGCCTGGATCGGGGTACAATAGGTAAAGCCGGATTCTTCGACGCCCCGCATCAATTCGGGATCGAGTCCAAGGCTGTCGAATCTTACATCTGTCAGGTGTTTTTCACTCATGGTGCATTAGGATACAGTAATTTAACCAGGGTTTGGACTTGCAAAATAGAGAATATTGGGATCAAATATTGCCTTGGCGTTTTTGGAATGGCTGTAGCAGGCCGCAATCACCCTGTATTGAACCTTAATTTGGTGTACACTAAACATCAAAGTACCGGATGCGGTTCCGCATATCCCGGACACCTTCCTGCTTGAGATCAGATTATTTTGGAGAAACCCTAAGTGAGTGAACAGATTGTTCATCTGAGCGATGACTCTTTTGAGGCGGATGTGCTGAAGTCCGGTCAACCGGTACTCGTGGATTACTGGGCGGAGTGGTGCGGTCCCTGCAAGATGATTGCCCCGGTGCTGGATGAGATTGCCGGCGAGTATGCGGGCAAGCTCAAGGTCGCAAAGTTGAATATCGATGACAACCCGAACACGCCACCACGTTACGGGATCCGGGGGATCCCCACCCTGATGCTGTTCAAGGACGGCGAGGTGGAGGCGACCAAGGTGGGTGCGGTCTCCAAATCTCAGTTGATGGCTTTCATCGACAGCAATCTCTGACACTGAACGCGCTCCGGCGCAGTGCTACTATTCCAATAATTTCAAAGTGCTGCAGTGAGCGCTGTTGCTCGATAGAAAACACCAGATAGAAAGCTTCAGAAAGAATCCCATTATCCCTGTCCACCCTTCCATTCAGCGGGCAGCTCAGAACCCGTTTCGTACTCGTTTCCAAGCGCAAGAAAAATACCTATGAATCTTACCGAACTGAAGAAGATGCCGGTTGCCGAACTGGTAGAACTGGCCCACTCCATGAAACTCGAAGGCATGGCCAGGTCCCGCAAGCAGGACCTCATCTTCGCCATCCTCAAGGCCCATGCCAAGAGAGGAGAGGATATCCACGGGGATGGAGTGCTGGAGATTCTGCAGGATGGTTTCGGATTTCTGCGTGCGGCAGACAGCTCCTACCTGGCCGGTCCGGATGACATCTATGTTTCGCCCAGCCAGATCCGGCGGTTCAGCCTGCGCACCGGCGACACTATCTCCGGAAAGATCCGTCCCCCCAAAGACAGCGAACGCTATTTTGCGCTGCTCAAGGTGTCGGAGATCAACTTCGACAAGCCGGAAAATGCCAAGAACAAGATTCTGTTCGAGAATTTCACGCCACTGTTCGCCAATGAGAAATTCAACCTGGAGGTGGGAAATGGCAGCACAGAAGATATCACGGCCCGCACCATCGAACTGGTGGCGCCCATCGGCAAGGGCCAGCGTGGGCTGATCGTCTCCCCGCCCAAGGCGGGCAAGACCATGCTGATGCAGAATGTGGCGCAGTCCATCGCCTACAACCACCCCGAGGCCTATCTGATCGTGTTGCTGATCGACGAACGACCGGAAGAGGTGACAGAGATGAAGCGCTCCGTGCGCGGCGAGGTGATCTCCTCCACCTTCGACGAGCCGGCGTCGCGGCACGTGCAGGTGGCGGAGATGGTGATCGAGAAGGCCAAGCGGCTGGTGGAGCACAAGAAGGACGTGGTGATCCTGCTCGACTCCATCACCCGTCTGGCCCGCGCCTACAATACCGTCATTCCCTCGTCCGGCAAGGTACTCACCGGTGGTGTGGATGCCAACGCCCTGCAACGCCCCAAGCGCTTTTTCGGCGCGGCCCGGAATCTGGAAGAGGGAGGCAGCCTGACCATCATCGCCACCGCCCTGGTGGAGACCGGGTCGCGCATGGACGATGTCATCTATGAGGAGTTCAAGGGTACCGGTAACATGGAGATCCATCTGGATCGCCGCATCGCCGAGAAGCGCATCTTCCCCGCCATCAACATCAACCGCTCAGGCACCCGCCGTGAGGATCTGCTGATGAAGCCGGCGGAACTGCAGAAGATGTGGATCCTGCGCAAGATCCTGCACCCCATGGACGAGCTGGCGGCCATGGAGTTTCTCTACGACAAGTTGAAGGCCACCAAGACCAACGGCGAGTTCTTCGACGCCATGCGCCGCTGAGCGCGGCTGTCGGTTCGGTAACGCAGAAAGCCGCCACCGGCAACGGGGCGGCTTTTTCGTTCCGGGTAATTCCGCCTCCGCAACCCCCTCGCTCCCACGCTCCGCGTGGGAACGCCCCCCTTGCGCTCCTGCACCAGCCGGGTTGGAATCGTTGCCGAAAAGATGCAAAACTGCAGGGTGACTGTTCAGTACAAAAACCCTTGCACAAGGGCATGGCTGAATAGTTACACGGCGGGTAGGGTAGATTAAGACGAGAGCAGATGACCGAGGAGAGACCTCTCCGGGCGATGATACTGGCGGCAGGGCGCGGTGAACGGATGCGCCCCCTGACCGACAGCAGGCCCAAGCCGCTGCTGGAGGTGGCGGGAAAGCCCCTGATCCATTACCACCTGGAGGCACTGGCCCGGGCTGGTTTCAGGCAGGTGGTGATCAACCATGCCCACCTGGGGTGGATGATCGAACAGGCGCTGGGGGATGGCAGTCGCTGGGGGCTCCGTATCCGTTACGCGGCGGAACCGCCCGCTGCCCTGGAGACGGGCGGGGGCATCTTCAATGCCCTGCCGCTGCTGGAACAGGAGCCTTTTCTGGTGGTGAACGGTGACATCTGGAGCGACTATGATTACTCCAGGGCGAGGGTCCCAGAGGGTATGTCTGCCCATCTGTTGCTGGTGGACAATCCGGATCACCACCCGACGGGTGATTTCACCCTGCAGCATGGCCTGATTTTGGAAGGGGAGGGGCCGAGGCTCACCTTCAGCGGAATCGGTGTCTATCACAAGGCGCTGTTCCAGGGGCAGAGCCCCGGTGCCTTTCCATTGGCACCACTGCTCCGGAAGGCCATGTCCAGATCGAAGGTGAGCGGTGAACGGCTGATCGGGCGCTGGATAGATGTGGGAACCCCCGCACGGTTGAGTGAGCTGGACCGCATGTTGAAGGACCACTAGGGGGCGGCATGGGGCAGGAGATCACGGACAGTCATTTCAGTGCTCAGGATTTCGAGCAATTCTTCCAGCGTCTGCGGCAGGAGACGCGGCTGCTCGGCCAATGGCTGACAGATGGCCACATCCCCGGCACAGGCGAACATGTGGGGGGGCTTGAGATGGAGGCCTGGCTGGTGGACCGGCAGGTCAGGCCCGCGTCGGTCAATCGGGAGCTGCTGGATCGGCTGAGGGATCCGCTGGTGGTGCCTGAGCTGGCCCTTTTCAACCTGGAATTGAACAGCAGCCCGCTGCGTCTGGAGGGGGCGTCTCTCAGCCGGATGGCGGAGGAACTGGCCCGCACCTGGGCGCGATGTGGCAGGGCGGCGGCCGGGGTGGGCGCGAGGATGGTGATGGTCGGTATACTGCCGACAGTGGCAGAGACGGATCTCACCAGTGCCAATATGTCCGCGATGCAACGTTACCGGGCACTGGACGACCAGCTCTCCCGGTTGCGGAACGGGGCCCCCTTGCTGCTGGAGATCGAGGGGCGGGAGCGGGTCAGCTGCAGTCATCGGGATGTGATGCTTGAGTCGGCGACCACCTCGTTTCAGATCCACCTGAAGATCGACCCGGACCAGGCGGCGCGTTTTTACAACGCCTCCAAGATCGTTTCCGCACCCATGGTGGGGGTGAGCGCCAACTCCCCCTATCTGTTCGGTGCCGATCTCTGGGACGAGACCCGTATCCCTCTGTTCGAGCAGTCGGTACAGGTGGGCGAGAGCGACCTGACCAAGCGGGTCAGCTTCGGTATACGCTATGCGAGGACGATCTTCGAGTGTTTCGAGGCCAACCTGATCCGCTACCCGGTACTGCTGCCCCAGGTGATGGATGAGCCGCTGGAGGCCCTTGCCCATCTGCGGCTGCACAATGGCACCATCTGGCGCTGGAACCGGCCCCTGGTCGGCTTCAATGAGGCGGGTCAGCCCCATATCCGCATCGAGCATCGGGTGGTCCCCGCCGGCCCCACCGTGATGGATTCCATCGCCAATATGGCTTTCTATTTTGGTATGACCTGTGCGCTGGCGGAGCAGGAGGAGCCCCCGGAGCAGCGCCTGCCGTTCGAGCTGGCGCGGGACAATTTTTATCAGGCGGCACGCCACAGTATCAACGCCGAAGTGGTGTGGCTGGATGGCCAGCGGGGCGGCATGAGAGCGCTGTGCCGGGAGCAGCTGCTGCCACTGGCCCACCAGGGGCTGGTGTCCCTCGGTATCGATCGGGAGGAGGCGGATCACTGGCTGGGCTTCATCAAAGGTCGCCTGGCGACCGGGCGCAATGGGGCCGGCTGGCAGCGGGCCTGGGTGACACGCCACGGAGCGGATATGGCCGCCCTGACCGAGGCCTACCTGGAACATCAGGAAAGCGGACGACCGGTACACGAATGGGGCGTATAATTACGGTCTTCATGCTGCAGGAACTGGAACACATTCCCACCGGATTGCTGGAACTGGACGCCACCCGGCTGGAGTCGGCGCTGGGGCGCCCGACCCTGATCCACCTGAAGGGACGCCGGGAGCCGCCACTGCTGGTGTCGGTGCTGACGCACGGCAACGAAACCACCGGCTGGGAGGCGGTGCGGCAGTTGCTGGCGCCCTATAGCGTCAGCGGGCAGGCGCTGCCCCGCTCCCTGAGTCTGTTCATCAGCAATGTCTCGGCGGCGGCAGTGGGACTGCGGCGGCTGGATGCTCAGCCGGACTACAACCGGGTCTGGCCGGGGTGCGAGGACAGCGGTACCCCTGAACACGCGATGATGCAGCAGGTGCTCGACAGCATGCTCCAGAGGGGGGTGTTCGCCAGCGTGGACGTGCACAACAATACCGGCCTCAATCCTCACTATGCCTGCGTCAACGTCATCGACAACCGCTTCCTGCATCTGGCCACCCTGTTCGGGCGGACCGTGGTCTACTTCATTCGTCCCTGCGGGGTGCAGTCCATGGCCATGGCCAGACACTGCCCGGCGGTGACCCTGGAATGTGGCAAGGTGGGTCATGAGTATGGCGTGGAACATGCGCGGGACTATCTGAGCGCCTGTCTGCATCTGGCGGAGCACCCCGAACACCCGGTGGCGGGGCACGACATCGACCTGTTCCATACGGTGGCCATCGTCAAGGTGCCGGAAACGGTGAGCTTCGGTTTTGGCGATGACGGTTCAGACATCGTGCTGGCGGAAGACCTGGACCACCTCAATTTTCGGGAGCTGCCCCGAGGCACCACCCTGGGGAGGGTGAACGGACCGAACGGCACCTGCCTGACCGCCTGCGATGAACGGGGGCAGGATGTATCGGAGCGCTATTTCTCGGTAGAGGAGGGGGAATTACGCCTGCGCCTGCCCGTGATGCCCTCGATGCTGACCAAAGACCAACGGGTGGTGCGACAGGACTGTCTCTGTTACCTGATGGAGCGGTACAACGACCACCTGTAACAGACTCCACCCCCCCCCTTAGTCATACCGTTACCCATATCTCGCTACTAAATATATCTCACACGGAGACGCGGAGACACGGAGTAAAAATACTGAAAAACAAAAGCCTACAGTGTGTGCGAAGCTGCATGCTCACAGCGGGCAGTGCATATGGCTCAAGTGAAAAACATCTTGCACTGGCTCAGCATCGTGAATAGTGATGCAACTCACTGTTTTTCCTTCTCCGTGTCTCCGTGCCTCCGTGTGAGGCAATTCTTTCGTGCGGAGTTATGGGTAACGGCATGCCCCTAAGTGTCTGCAAAATCCAAAAAATATTCCCTCCTCTCTTGACTCCCCGAATTTCGCCCCTATTATTAGCACTCAGTCAGGGTGAGTGCTAACA
>JAUXBK010000124.1 GCA_030619405.1 Sedimenticola sp.
CGGCTGGCTTATCTGGCGCCATGATCTCAAGACCCGCTATCAATCCCTGGAGGTCGATGAGGCCTGGGCGCTGGACGCCACCCTTGCTGGTACCGATTTTTCCGGGATATGCGCCGGACTCTGTGAGTGGATCGATGAGTTCCATGTGCCTCAGCGCGCCGCCAGCATGATCCAGGCCTGGATCGGGAACGGGCTGGTCGCCGGGGTGACTACCTGAAGCAATCAACCCCGTGAACGGTTACGAAAAGACGCTCTCACACGGAGACACGGAGAAGAAGAGACGAATGAGAATGAAATCGAAAGTATTGTCGTCGGCTGTGCCGCAAAGATGCATAGGCGACTCACCCCAGCTCTGCTGGGTAACCGGAGGGTTAGGGTGAGGGGTTCAAAACGGCAGGGGGAGTGAACGGTTACCTCTGCAGGAGAGTGTCCATCAGGAAGGTTGGCTATCTGCTGAATTTTGGTGAACTCCTGATGAAGGACGGCATCTCCCGCATCATAAATTGCAAACTGGAATAACCGCTTTATTTTTCTCCGTGTCTCCGTGCCTCCGTGTGAGACAATTCTTTCGTGTCGAGTCGAATTATCGGTAACGGCATCTCTTTTATCCCATTGATAATTGCTGGCATACCCTGCACCATTTTGCATTTGAACTGCACAGGCGTAGACTTGAACCTGTCGCACAGCCGCAGAATTCCAGCCGGTCGACACCGTAGCCGGGGCTGTTGCCGTTTATGATTAACGGGTCCAGAGCGGGGAGCAATCAAGAATGAAAAAATTGGTGACCTTGGCCACGAGTATTCTACTCAGCCTCACTTTTGTCATGGGCGCACAAGCGAAGACCCTGCGCCTGGCCTATGATGCGGATCCGGTTTCACTGGACCCTCACGAACAGCTGTCCGGTGGCATGCTGCAACTCTCCCACATGATATTCGACCCCCTGGTCCGCTGGAACAAGGAGATGACATTTGATCCCCGACTGGCCAAATCCTGGGAACGCCTCGATGAATACACCGTGCGTTTCCATCTGAGAAAAGGGATCAAGTTCCACAGCGGTAACCCGTTCACTGCAAAAGATGTGGTCTGGACCTTCGAGCGCCTGAAGCAGAGTGCGGACTTCAAAGGGTTGTTTCAGCCCTTCAAGGAACTGAATGCGGTGGATGACTACACCATCGATCTGGTCACCAGCAAACCCTATCCCCTGGTCATGCACATGGCCACCTACATCTTCCCGATGGACAGCAAGTTCTACAGCGGAACCGACAAGAACGGTAATCCCAAGGAGATGCTGAAGAAGCACGCAGACACCTACGCCTCCACCCATGCATCCGGTACCGGCCCCTACATCGTCAGCAAACGCCAGCAGGGGGTGCGAGTCGACTTCAAACGCTTCGGCGACTACTGGGACAAAAAATCCCCGGGAAACGTCACCGACATCGTGTTGACCCCGATCAAAGAGTCCCCGACCCGGGTAGCCGCCCTGCTCTCGGGTGACGTCGACTTCATCGCACCGGTACCGCCCACTGATCTGAAACGGATCCGTAAAAGCCCCAAGGCGGAACTGGTCACCATGAGTGGCACCCGGATCATCACCTTCCAGCTCAACCAGAAGCGCCGCGCCGAGTTCGAGAACAAGCAGGTCCGTCAGGCCATGGTCTACGCCGTCAACAACGTCGGTATCGTCAAAAAGATCATGAAGGGTTTCGCCACGCCCGCCGCCCAGCAGAGCCCGAAGGGGTACACGGGTCACGTCGCCTCCCTCGAGCCCCGCTACGACCTGGCCAAGGCAGAACATCTGATGAAGGAGGCCGGTTACGAAAAGGGTTTTACCGTCACCATGATGGCTCCCAACAACCGCTACGTGAACGATGCCAAGATCGCCCAGGCGGTCGCTTCCATGCTCTCCAAGATCAATATCCGGGTCGACCTGAAGACCATGCCAAAGGCCCAGTACTGGCCCAAGTTCGACGAACGCGCCGCCGACATCATGATGATCGGCTGGCACTCGGATACCGAGGATTCCGCCAACTTCTCCGAGTTCCTGGTGATGTGCTCGGACGAGAAGACCGGTTACGGCCAGTACAACAGCGGCAACTACTGCAACAAAGCGGTGGATAAGCTGATACTGGCGAGCCAGGGCGAGACTGATGAGGCCAAACGCACAGCCATGCTGCAGCAGGTGGAGAAAATCCTGTACGACGATGCGGCCTTCGTCCCCCTGCACTGGCAGGATCTGGCCTGGGCCTCCCGCAAAGGGGTGCACATCGAGAAGATCGTCAACGTGATGAACTTCCCCTACCTGGGTGACCTGGTAATCGACTGAGGCGGTAATTCTGCCGGTACAAAGAAAGGCCACGCATAGACTTCAGATGAAACGCCGGCATCCGCCTCACATGCCGTCACGGTGTGAGGCGGCTGGTTCTCTGAAAAAACAGGCGCTGTAGGTCGGGCTGAAGCCCGACCTACAACATCATACAGACCGGATACGCGCAGCGCATCCGGCACGCCCGATCGCCAGCAATTCTCAATATGGAAACAAAGTGCACATATCTACCCAAGGTTTTCACCACGAAGGAGACGAAGAGCACGAAGAATTCTTGTTTTTAAATGTTTCTTCGTGTTCTTCGTGCGCTTCGTGGTGATTCTTTTCCCATATTTAGAATTGCTGCCCGGTCGCCGGATGCGCTGCGCTTATCCGGCCTACGTTCCTTCGAACCATTGAAATGATCGCCTTTTTCATCAGACGCATCGGTCAGGCGATGATCGTGATGTTCGTCATCAGCCTCATCGCCTTCTCCATCCAGGACAACCTGGGCGACCCGTTGCGGGAGCTGGTGGGGCAGTCCGTATCTGAAGCGGAACGCCAGGTGCTGCGCGACGAGATGGGGCTGAACGACCCCTTTCTGGTCCAGTACTGGCGCTTCCTGAAGCGGGCGGTCAAGGGCGACCTGGGGAATTCCTACTTCTTCAAACGGCCGGCCCTCGAAGTGATCCTTGAGAAACTGCCCGCCACCGTGGAACTGGTGATGGGGGCAACCCTGATCATCCTGCTGTTCTCGATCCCGATCGGGGTCTACTGCGCTATCAACCCCCGCAGCTGGCTCACCAAACTGATGATGGGGACCAGTATCATCGGCATCTCGATTCCGGTCTTTCTCACCGCCATCCTGCTGATCTATCTCTTTTCCATCGAACTCGGCTGGTTCCCCTCCTTCGGGCGGGGGGAGACCACCGTCCTGTTTGGTGGCTGGCACACCGGGCTGTTGACGCGCGACGGGCTGATGCACCTGATCCTGCCGTCGATCGCCCTCTCCTCCATCATGCTGCCCCTGTTCATCCGGCTGATCCGCTCCGAGATGATGGAGGTGCTGGAACAGGAGTACATCCGTTTTGCCTGGGCCAAGGGGCTGACCCGAAAGCGGATCTGGTTCCTGCATGCATTGAAGAACACGCTGCTGCCGGTGATCACCGTCGGTGGGGTACAGATCGGCACCATGATCGCCTACACCATCCTCACTGAAACCGTGTTCCAGTGGCCGGGGATGGGCTTTCTTTTTCTGGAAGCGGTGAACCGGGTCGATACCCCGCTGATCATCGCCTATCTGATCGTGGTCGGCCTGATCTTCGTGATCACCAATACCCTTGTGGATCTGATCTACGGGCTGGTGAACCCCACCGTCAAGCTGACAGGAGGAGCGGCATGATCCGCCACTGGAGACTCTTCGTCGACTCCACCTTTCTCTACCGGTTCCGCCGGGACAAGGTGGCCATCGCCAGCTTCAGCCTGCTACTGCTGATGGTGCTGCTGAGCTTTTCCTCGCCCCTGATCGCCCCCTTCGACCCCTACGACCCGGCCCAGATCGACATCATGGACTCGGACATGCCACCCGCGTGGCAGGCGGAAGGCGAGCCCCGCTTTCCTCTGGGCACCGATGCCCAGGGCCGGGACATGCTCAGCACCATCCTCTACGGCACCCGTATCTCCATCACCATCGGGCTGTTCGCGGTGCTGCTGCAGTCGATCCTGGGGATCTCGCTGGGCCTGATCGCCGGCTATTTCGGGGGACGTATCGACGCCTTTCTGATGCGGCTGGCGGATATCCAGCTCTCCTTCTCCACCCTGATGGTGGCGATTATCGTGCTTGCCATCTTTCAGGCCTCCTTCGGCACTGAACTCTATAACGAGCTGGCCATCTTCATGCTGATCCTGGTGATCGGCATCGCCGAGTGGCCCCAGTATGCGCGTACCGTCCGAGCCTCGGTGCTGGCGGAAAAAAAGAAGGAGTACGTGGATGCAGTGCGGGTGATCGGACTGGGATCGGGCCAGATCATGTTCCGCCACATCCTGCCCAACACCCTCTCCCCGATTCTGGTGATCTCCACGGTACAGGTGGCCAACGCCATCATGAGCGAGGCCGCCCTCTCCTTTCTCGGACTGGGCATGCCGGTGAACAAACCCTCACTCGGCTCCCTGATCAACAGCGGCTTCGAATACATCCTGAGCGGCTCCTGGTGGATCACGGCGTTTCCAGCACTGGTGCTGGTCCTTCTGGTGCTGGTCATCAACCTACTGGGTGACTGGCTGCGAGACGTGCTCAACCCGAAACTCTACAAGGATTGAGCCATGCCGATTCTGGAAATAAAAAACCTCGAGGTCCGCTTCCCCATGCGCGGGGGAGAGCTGATCGCAATCCGGGATATCAGCTTTTCCATCGACAGGGGGGAACGCCTGGGCATCGTCGGTGAGAGCGGCGCCGGAAAATCCGTGGCCGCCTTTGCCATTCTGCGACTGATCGGGCGGCCCGGGTATATCTCGGGCGGGCAGATCCTGTTCGAGGGAAATGATCTCGCCCGCCTGTCGCCGGAACAACTCCGCCAGTTCCGGGGCAACCAGATCACCATGATCTTCCAGGACCCGATGATGACCCTGAACCCGGTACTCACCATCGGCACCCAGATGATCGAGTGCCTGCAGACCCACAGGGGGATGGGCCGCAAACAGGCCCGCAAAGTGGCAGTGGAAAAACTGCGCCGTGTCGCCATCCCGTCACCCGAGGCCCGTATCGACCAGTATCCCCACGAACTCTCCGGTGGCATGCGCCAACGGGTGGTCATCGCCATCGCCCTGCTCACCGACCCGGCGATCATCATCGCCGATGAACCCACTACGGCCCTGGACGTTACTATTCAGGCGGAGATCATGGAACTGCTGCTGGCGCTCTGTGAAACGCACCAGGTGGCACTGATCCTGATCACCCACGATCTGGGCGTGGTCTCCGAGATCACCCAGCGCGCCATCGTCATGTATGCCGGCCGGATCGTCGAGGAGGGCCCGACCCGCGATATCATCGAACGGGCCAGGCACCCCTACACCCACGGCCTGATCGATGCGCTGCCGGAACGTACGCATCCGGGACAACGGTTGAACCAGATACCCGGTTCCATGCCGTCATTGGTGGATATCCCCCCGGGATGCGCCTTCCATCCCCGCTGTGAGCATGTAACGGACCTTTGCCAGACCCGGGTACCGGGTTACACCCTGCTCGACCACGCCAGGGTCGCCTGTCACTGGGTCGCCGCTCAGGAACAAAGCTGATGGAAAGCAGTAACAGAGACCGCAAGGCGAAGCTGCTCGAGATACGGGACCTGTACAAGGCATTCCCCCTCTCCAACAGCCTGCTGGAGCAGCTGCAGTTCAAACATGGCAGACTGGTACGCAACCGGGAGAGTGTCCATGCGATCAATGGCGTATCCCTCGATATGTACCCGGGTGATGCGCTGTGCGTAGTGGGTGAGAGCGGTTGTGGAAAGTCCACCGTGGCGCGGGTGGTGACTGGTCTGTTGCAGCCGACATCGGGCAGCATCGTTTTCGACAACCAACGTATCGACCACCTGCCGCCGAAGAAACAACTGCCCTACCGGCGTAGAATGCAGATGATCTTCCAGAACCCTTACGCCTCTCTCAACCCCCGCATGACCGTGCGCCAGACACTGGAAGAACCGGTTCGCTTCCACAACCCGGGTATAGGAAACGGTGAACTGAAACAGAAGGTTGAAGAGGTGATGGCTTCAGTGGGCGTGGACCCCGGCTGGAGTAACCGCTTCCCCCATGAATTTTCCGGCGGTCAGCGGCAGCGTATCTCCATCGCCCGGGCATTGACCGTCGACCCGGAACTGATCGTGGCCGATGAGCCCATCTCCGCGCTCGATGTTTCCATTCAGGCCCAGGTGCTCAACCTGTTGATGGAGGCCCGGGAACAACGCTCTCTCACCTACCTCTTTATCACGCATGATCTCGCTGTGGTGGAGCATTTCGGCAGCCGGGTGGCGGTGATGTACCTTGGGGCAATCTGTGAACTGGCGGATACGGCCACCCTGTTCGACACACCAAGACACCCGTATACCCAAGCCCTGCTGAGCGCCATTCCACGCCTGAATCGAGATCGCCCCCCGCATATAAAGCTGAAAGGCGAGATACCCACCCCGATCAACCTCCCCACGGGCTGCCTGTTCCAAACCCGTTGCCTCTATGCCGATGAACGGTGCCGTCAGGAGAGACCCGCTCTCAAGGAACTGAACGATGGCGCCAGAGTGGCCTGCCACGGCGTAGAGGAAGATCGCATCGAATGAACCACCACCGTTCATTCATCAACAGACTTAACAACATGCCGTTATCCATAACTCGACATGAAAGAAGCCTCACACGGAGGCACGGAGATACGGAGAAGAATAAAGCGGTCATTCCAGTTTGCCATTTATGCTACGGAAGATACCGTCCTTCATCAGGGCCTCACCAAAATTCAGTAGATAGCCAACCTTCCTCATAGACACTCTCCAGCAGACCTGGGCAGAGTCGCACAGGCATCCTTACGTAACCATTCAGTCCCCCCGTCATTTCGAATGTAGGGACGAATAAATTCGCCCTTACAAGTTGTGCCTGGTCGAGATGGGGTCTGAAAGATTACAATATGTGGTATGGCTTAACAGCTAGCAAACGACATCTTTTCGTCTGTTTTTTTTACCCTGCTAGAATATTTTTTATATTTTTTTGGAAAATATTATCTTTAGCACTAGTGATTTGGATCAGTGTTTGGCATTATGCCCAACGATGGGACAAACAACGAATGTTTGAACCGAAATATTATCCAAAGGGAACTCAATCATGGTACGTAAGAAAGTGGCAAAGAAACGGGCCTCTAAAAAACGAGTCGCAAAAAAGCGCACCGTAAAAAAGAGCGTCGCAAAAACACGCAGCACGAAAAAGAGTGCGGTAAGAAAGACGGCCAGAAGGACGACCAAAAAGGCCGTCGCAAAAACTGTCCGGTCGACGGTGAGGAAACCAGCTGCAGGAAAATCCCTGGTTGTCGAAATGGAACAGGCGGCCGCCAATACCCGGGCTCAGTTGGCCAGGGCCCATGATAAAGAGGTGGCACTGCGCAAAAAGATGGCGGAAAAACTGCAGACACAGCTTGCCAAAGCGCTGGAGAAGCAAAAAGCCCTCAAAGACAAAAAGATGGCAGCTATCGAGAAGGCCGCTGAAAAAGGCACTCAGGGGGCCCGCAACCTGGTGGTACGTGCGCGTGAAACCCTCAGAGAACTCAACACCCGAATCAAGGTTCTCCGCGAAGAGGTGAAAGAGGCCAGGCTGACACACAAAATGACCAGTGCCGCGCACAGTAAATTCCTGGCCGTGGAGAAGACACTGGAAAAATTCGAGCGTGAGTGGAGCAAGAAAAGCGCGCCCAAGCGCAAGACCAGACGGCGCACCCGCAAGAGCCCTGCTGCGACCACCGCTGCCGTAACAGAGACCACCTCCAGCAACGAAGTTTCCAGCGATCAAACGGACGTTACAGAGACGACTGATAACGTCTGACCGGGCAGTC